>NZ_JBGTYX010000002.1:0-238074 GCF_041807785.1 Mannheimia sp. E30BD | reverse complement strand
ACAAAAAAGAACGACGCACTGAACTTAAAACCTAACCGTTCACAACAGCGCGTCGTTGTGTGGGGTGCATTATAGAGAAATCTGAAATGAACGCAAGTGTTTTTTGTAAAAAATTTTAAAAAATTAACCGCTTGTTGAAATTTAATTCAATTTGTTTATTCCTTTATCAACTATCGCTAATTAATTGCTCTTTCAATCCACTTTGTCTTTCTGTTTTCGCTCCTACCCCATATTTCCATACTTTCTCGCTACCAAATAGGGTGAATTTATCTTTCGCTCGGGTAATTGCTGTGTAAATTAGCTCTTTCGTTAAAACAGGCGAAATCGCAAGTGGCAAAACTAAAACCGTATGCTCAAATTCCGATCCTTGCGATTTATGCACCGTCATAATATAAGCTGCTTCGTAATTTGAAATTCGGCTTAGTGGCAAACTATGATATTGCCCACCTGCTTGTTGAGAATCGAAATAAACCCTCATTTCGCCATTTTCATCCGGCAAAATAATCCCAATATCGCCGCTTGCGACTTTGTTCGTTGGCATATTTTCAGCTATAAGAATAGGCTTACCAATGTAGCGATCTCGACTATGGTTAAATTTCACTAAGCCAGCTTTACGTAAACCCTCTGCAATCGCCACATTTAATTTTTCAACACCCAATTCACTCACACGTAATGCCGAGAGAAAACGCACCTTTTGGAATTGTGCAAAAATCTCTTTTACACTCACAACTTGCGGATTTTCTTCTCTTTTCTGTACCGCTTGTAAGTAATCTTGGTAAAGCTCTACGGCTTTATCTACTACCATTTGCACACTTTTTTCTATCCAATTTGATTTGTCCGCCATATCCTTCGTTTCAGGATATAGTTTATTCTCTAATTTTCTACTCTCTTGATATTTAGCAAATATTTCCCAAGAGCGGTTGATTTTTTGATCATTAACCGCATTCGCTAACTCGCCGATCCACGCTTTTTCGCCGAAACGGTAACTATGTTTCAAGTGAGCCAGCGAATCACAAATTGCTAGTGCATTGCCTGCCTCTATTTGATAGCCTGTCACTTCTTTTAAATAATCGCAATGAGCTTGGCTATAACCGTACTCTAAAAATGAGCCTAGCTCGCCCATAATAGAACCAGCCTCAACAGATGCAAGCTGATCTTTATCCCCCAATATAATTAAGCGAGCGGTTGGCTTCAATGCTTGTACAATTTTTTCCATCATTGAGAGATCAATCATTGAAGCTTCATCTAGCACCACTAAATCATAATGCAGCGGATTTTTCGCATTATATTTTGTTTCATCGGTTAAAGGTCTTGCCCCAAGTAAACGGTGGATTGTCATCGCTTCTGTTGGGATTGCTTTGATTAGTTCAGAAGATAAATTTTTTTCATCAGATAACTTACTCTCAATCGACTCTTTCATTCTCGCTGTGGCTTTCCCTGTTGGTGCAGCTAAGGCAATTTGTAAAAAAGGTTGATGTTGTTCTTTCTGTTTAAGTTGAAGCCCGAGTAATAACTTCACAACGGTAGTCGTTTTACCTGTTCCCGGCCCGCCAGAAATAAGGCTAAATTGTTTTTCCAGTGCGGTAGCAACGGCGATTTTTTGCCAATCAATTTCTTGCTGGGAGTTTGAAGTTTTACTAAATAGCTGAGCAAGAATGCTTTTATTTAGCTCTGTATTGGTAAATTTTTCTGAAAAGTTTACCGCTTGTTGTAAATAAGCCGCAATATTATGCTCTGCTTGCCAGTAGCGATAAAAATAAAGCAAGCCGTTTTGGAACAGCATTGGGGCAATTTTTTCAGACGATTGGCTAAAAGCAATGTGATCTTTCAACGCTTCTTGCCATTCAAGCGGTGAGATTTTGCCAATTTTTTGCAAAATAGCTTCAAGTAAATGGTGGCATTGTGCTTTTGCTCTCAGCTCAAACAGATTGGAAAGCTCTAACGAACTTAAGCGTAACGCAGTATGCCCTAACCCAACTTGGTAGGACATCAACGCAGCAAGCAACACCGCCAGATCTTTTTGTAGCTGAGAGTAATCATATTGGCTTTGCTTGCTCTCAATAAGAACCGCAAATTGGTAGTTTAAGTCAGAGATTACTTTATCTTTTTTCAGTTCAAATAATAAATTTAGCATATAAAATTTCTCGCATTAGTTCACTCATACTAATCTTTTTTGCATTATTTTCTAAGGGATTTTTCATTTTCAGCGTATAATTTCACACAATTTTTATTTTAATCTGAGATGAAGTATGAAACCAGCAACCGCCACTATCAATAGCCAAGCCCTCCGCCATAATATTCAGCTGATTAAATCATTCGCACCCAATCAAAAATTATTGGCAATGATCAAAGCGAATGCCTATGGGCAAGGTTTGTTGCCTGCAGCTGGCACTTTGGCTGATATGGTTGATGGCTTTGGCGTAGCTCGTTTGCGTGAAGCCTTAGAAATTCAAGAGACAGGCTATACAGGAAAGATTGTGTTAGTTGAAGGCTTTTTTGACCGAGAAGAATTGCTTAAAACGCTCTCTCGCAAATTCGATACGGTTATTCATAACACTGAGCAACTGGAATTATTAGAAGAAGTCGCACAAGAATGGAATGCTGAACAGCAAAAAGGCTTTTGGACGCGTAAGGCAAAAATCTACTTCCCTATTAATATTTGGCTCAAAATTGACACAGGTATGCACCGTTTAGGTATTCACCCGGAGCAAGTTGATCTCTTTGTTGAGCGTTTAAAAAAATGCTCTTTGGTAAACTCTATTAGCTTTGTGAGCCACTTTAGCCGAGCTGATGAGCTAGATTGCGGCTATACCGAAAAGCAAATTGCCGTGTTTGAGCAAGCCACCGAAAAATATCAAGCACACGACCGCAGTATTTCCGCCTCAAGCGGTATTCTTTATTGGAAACAGGCTCATTATGATTGGGTTCGCCCGGGTATTATTATGCACGGCATTTCTCCCCATTATACGCCGATTACCGATTTAGGTTTTAAGCCGGTAATGACGCTCTCCTCTTCCCTGATTGCTGTGCGTACCCATAAAGCCGGTAAGCCTGTAGGCTATGGTGGAGCTTGGATTAGTCCTAAAGATACCAAACTCGGCGTGATTGCAATGGGCTACGGCGATGGCTACCCTCGCAATGCTCCTGAAAGTACCCCTGTGTTGATTAACGGCAGAATAGTGCCGATTGTCGGTCGGGTTTCGATGGATATGCTAACAGTCGATTTAGGTGCAGAAAGCCAAGATAAAGTGGGCGATAAAGCCATTTTTTGGGGAGAGAAATTACTGATTGAAGATGTGGCGAAACACATTGGTGTGATTAGCTATGAGCTGATTACCAAACTCACTCCTCGCGTGATTTTTGAATATAAATAACTACTCCTACCGTAATAACCTCTCAATTAAGTTTTTTCAGTGACAAGACAGGGGAAGTATATACTTCCCCTGCTCCTTATTGACATAAGGAGGCGAAATAAAACTATTATAGAGGGAATTCAATCTTGAAAAAATACAATGCCTCAATTGGTGGGAGTATCATCTTTTCGAAAGAAACAGATTACCACAAAGTCTCTACTATTATTTCTTATCTAGGATATAACGAAGTAGAATACCAACCATATAAAAACCTTCAATTTAATAAACAACTTCGATTAACTGAATTAGAGTTTCGGGAAATATCCGATAAAGAAAAGGAACAATTGAGAAGTTTATTAGATAAAAGTCAAATTATCTATGCAGATATTATTCTTAGTGCCACATCTCAGAATATTCCATAACCCACTAAATCATAAATTCAAATAAGGTACATTACTATGAAGTACAAATATCTATTTTCCATAATTTCTACTTTTGCTTTATCCGGTTGTCTATTTTCTCAATATATGATGTCTGATGAGCAAGCATATAAATGGGGAAAAGAAGAAGGTATTACGGCTGCTTGCTTAAAATACAGTAAAATAACCGATATGAAAAATATAATGAATTTTCAATATCCTACCGTAGGAATAATGAAGGAATTAAGAATTATTGCAGAACACACTATTGGTGAAAGCGTATTCGGTAAAAGATACTACCATATTAGAAACGATTACTTCTTTCAATCTTCTGGAGAGGCTAGGGCTGATATAATAGCTAAAGCTCGTAATGAAAATTCACGAGTATCTACAGAAATTTGCTCACCTTATTTAAGACACTATGAAAATACTTATTATCAATTAAAAGCTAAATACGGTTACTAAACTATTAGGAGTAAATATGAAAATTAAGATTGGTTTATTAATTATGAGCAGTGCTATTTTATCGGCTTGCACTAATAACTCTCTATATAATTCATTATTAACCTCATCTGAGCCAAAATATAAAATTTCAGATGAAGATATAAAAAAATGGATAATCGAAGGAAACAAAATAGAGCAATGCATATTTAATAAAGAATATCGCAATAATGACTTTAGTAAACTCACAAAAATAGAACAAGCTTTACATAATAAAGAGGTTTACCTTAACACCCTCATTTCAGTGATTGGGGAGAATAATGTTCAAATAATCAGTAGTGATCCAGCATCTCAACGATATATTGAACAACAACTTCAAAAATTTAATCACTCTGAATCAGCTAAATTTGATAAAAAATGGTGTCAAGATGTAAAACGCAATTATCAGATGGAATTAAATAAACTAAAAGCTGAGCAAAAAGCACAAGCTGCATTGATGAAAAAGAGACAATTAGAGGAACAAAAACGCCAAGAACAGCTAGAAAAAGAAAGTGCCGCTCGCCAAGCCTATTACGCTACACCGCAAGGTCAAGCTGCATTAGTACAACAACAAATGTTAGCTCAACAACAAGCTATGCAACAACAAATGGCAGCACAACAGCAACAAATGTATGAGGCTCAGCAATGGAATCAGCTTAATCAGCAAATCCAAAATATGAATCAATCCATACAGCAATCAAATCAACAAATGATGCAGATGTATAACAACAGAACAAAAAATGTTAGTTGTTACAATGCTTTAGGTAACGTAACTTGCTATAGTTATTAGATAAACAAGCGGTCAGATTTTGCAAAATTTTTACCAAATCTGACCGCTTGAATAGTATTAAGCGAGACTTAAATTATTTCGCACAGCCGCAAGTTGCTACTTTTTCTTCAAAACGGCGAGCAGCTTCCTCCCAGTTTACTACGTTCCAGAATGCTTTAATGAAATCTGGACGGCGGTTTTGGTAGTTTAAGTAGTAAGCGTGTTCCCACACGTCTAACCCTAAAATCGGGTAGCCTGAAACGCCAGCTACTTCTTTGCCCATTAATGGGTTGTCTTGGTTTGCAGTTGAAACAACAGCTAATTTGCCGTCTGCCGCCACTAACCACGCCCAGCCTGAACCGAAACGCGTTGTTGCTGCTTTTTCAAATTCTGCTTGGAATGCTTCAACCGAACCGAAATCACGTTCAATCGCTTCTTTTAATGCACCTTGTAATGTTGTGCCTGTTTTTAAACCTTTCCAGAATAAAGTGTGGTTTACATGTCCGCCCACGTTGTTGCGTACTGCTGTACGTTTATCTTCAGGCACTTGGCTTAAATCTTTAATTAACTCAGCAGGACATTTTTCTAATAACTCTGGGTAAGCTTCCAATGCAGCATTTGCATTATTGATATAGGTTTGGTGATGTTTAGAATGGTGAATTTCCATTGTTTTTGCATCAAAATGTGGCTCTAATGCATCATAAGCATAGCCCAATTCAGGTAATGTGTATGACATAGTTAATTCCTTTTTCAAATAATAAATAGGTTAATCAGAGTTAAACTCCGATTAGCATTCTAACAAGAAATAGTCAGAAAAGGCATATTTTTTTGATCTAGCACAAAATTTTTCAATATAAGATATAAATTTAGCCATTCATTATCCGAACTAGCTTAAATTGCCTAACGGAAAATAGGCTTTATTGTTAAAAATATACTTTATCCCATTGACAAACCCCTCATTTTCACGCATTCTTCATCTCATTATTAATTCTCTTAATAGAGATAGAGCCAATGAACTGTTTTAATACAACAATTATGACGATTACCACCATTATGTCGCCAACATAATGCGGGTTTTTATTGGCTACAAAAAGAAAGAATAAACTGAAAACCCGCTACAAGCGGGTTTTTTTATAGAAAAATTTACAAATACATTATCAGGAGTAACTATGCGAGTTCTTAAATTTGGTGGCACATCGCTTGCCAACCCGGAACGCTTTATGCAAGCGGCAAATATCATCGGGAAAGCCCATTTGGCTGACCAAGCAGCAGGTGTGTTATCTGCTCCAGCTAAAATTACCAACCACCTTGTCGCCATTGTTGATAAAGCGGTTGCTGGCGAATCTTTTGAATCTAATCTTGCTGAAGCTACTGAAATTTTCCACAACATCATTAATGGCTTATACGAAGCAAACAATAATTTCGCTAAAGATGAATTATTAGCTTTAGTTGAGGCTGAATTAACCCAAATTCAGCAAGTGGCAGCAGAAGCCGCTCAAACTAAATCGTTATCAGACAAAATCGCTGCAACCATTCATTGCAGAGGCGAAAAACTTTCTATTGCAATGATGCAAGCATGGTTTGAAGCAAAAGGCTACACCGTTACTCGCATTGACCCTGTTGAAAAATTATTAGCACACGGTAGCTATTTAGAATCTTCTGTCGATATTGCAGAATCAACTAAACGTGTTGATGCACCTTCAATTCCAAAGCAAAACGTAGTGCTAATGGCAGGTTTTACCGCGGGTAACGAGCAAGGCGAATTAGTGTTATTAGGACGTAACGGTTCAGACTACTCTGCAGCTTGCTTAGCGGCTTGTTTAAAAGCGGACGTATGTGAAATTTGGACGGACGTGGACGGTGTTTACACTTGCGACCCTCGCTTAGTACCTGATGCGGTTTGTTTAGAATCAATGAGCTACCAAGAGGCAATGGAGCTTTCTTACTTTGGGGCAAAAGTAATCCACCCTCGCACAATCGGGCCGTTAGTGCCGCTGAATATCCCGTGCTTAATTAAAAACACAGGCAATCCTGAAGGCAAAGGCACATTAATTGATGGCAATGTAGCGAACGACAACCTAAAAGTCAAAGGCATTACTAACCTTGATAACGTGGCGATGTTTAACGTTTCAGGTGCAGGAATGCAAGGTATGGTGGGAATGGCTGCTCGTGTATTCTCAACCATGTCGAAAGCAGGTATTTCGGTTATTTTAATCACCCAATCTTCATCAGAATACAGTATTAGTTTCTGTGTACCAGCTAAATCAGCAGACAAGGCATTAGCTGCACTGAATGCGGAATTTACTCAAGAATTAGCAGATAATTTACTCGATCCGATCGATATTATTAAAGATTTATCGATTGTCTCTGTAGTAGGCGATGGTATGCGTACCGCTAAAGGTATTGCGGCACGTTTCTTCTCTGCTCTGGCTCAAGCAAATATTAGTATTGTAGCAATTGCACAAGGCTCATCAGAGCGTTCAATTTCTGCGGTTGTGCCATTAAATAAAGCGATTGAAGCGGTAAAAGCAACCCACAAATCACTTTTTAACAGCAAACGTGTTGTCGATATGTTTTTAGTGGGTGTGGGCGGCGTTGGTAGCGAGTTAATTGAGCAGGTCAAACAGCAAAAGGAATTTTTGGCAAAGAAGGACATTGAGATCCGAATTTGTGCCTTAGCCAATTCGGATAAAATGTTACTAAACGAAAATGGCTTAGATTTAGAGAACTGGAAAGAAGATTTAGAAAAAGCAATCCAACCGTCTGATTTTGATGTATTGCTTTCATTTATCAAATTCCACCACGTTGTAAACCCTGTGTTTGTTGATTGTACTTCGGCTCAATCGGTAGCGAACCTTTACGCTCGTGCGTTAAAAGAGGGTTTCCACGTAGTAACACCAAATAAAAAAGCGAATACATCAGGCTATGACTACTACTTAGAAATGCGTGAAAATGCTCGCCAAAGCCAGCACAAATTCCTGTATGAAACCAATGTAGGTGCAGGTTTACCTGTTATCGAAAACTTACAAAACTTATTAGCTGCTGGCGATGAAGTCGAGAAATTTGAAGGTATTCTATCTGGCTCACTTTCGTTTATTTTCGGTAAATTAGAAGAAGGCTTAACGCTTTCTCAAGCTACATTGCTTGCCAAAGAGAAAGGCTTTACCGAGCCAGATCCACGTGATGATTTATCAGGTGCAGACGTTGCTCGTAAGTTATTGATTTTAGCCCGTGAAACAGGTTTACCGCTTGAATTTGATGATATTGAAATTGAAGGCGTGTTACCAAAAGGTTTTTCGGAAGGTATGACTCGTGATGAGTTCTTAGAAATCCTACCTTCATTAGACGAAGAATTTAACAAACGTGTTGAAGCAGCAAAAGCAGAAGGTAAAGTGTTACGCTATGTTGGATCTATCACAGGCGATAAATGCCGAGTGGCAATTGAAGCCGTTGATGAAAACCACCCACTTTATAAAGTGAAAGATGGTGAAAATGCCCTTGCATTCTTAACTCGCTACTATAATCCAATTCCACTTTTATTGCGTGGATATGGTGCAGGGAATAGCGTAACCGCCGCAGGTATCTTCGCCGATATTCTGCGTACTTTACCGGGAGGTGCAAACTAATGGCTTTACGTATTTATGCTCCAGCTTCAAGTGCAAATATTAGTGTGGGTTTTGACTCATTAGGAGCTGCCATCTCCCCGATTGACGGCTCTTTACTTGGCGATGTGCTTCAAATTGAAGATTGTGATCAACAGTTTGAGTTAGAAAGTGCTGGTTATTTTGTGCGTAAATTGCCAAAAGAACCACAAAAAAATATCGTTTATCAAGCCTATGTACTATTTAGCGAACGCTTTAAATTGCGTGGTGGCAACATTAAAAATTTACGCTTAACGCTTGAAAAAAATATGCCGATTGGTTCAGGGCTCGGCTCAAGTGCTTGTTCGATTGTTGCTGCATTAGTCGCACTCAATAAATTCCACGATGAGCCGTTCTCAAAAATGGAATTGTTGGAAATGATGGGCGAATTAGAAGGCAGAATTTCTGGCTCAATCCATTATGATAACGTAGCCCCTTGCTATTTAGGCGGTTTGCAGTTAATGACACAATCACTCGGTAATATTTGCCAACCGTTGCCGTTCTTTGATGAATGGTATTGGGTGCTTGCCTATCCGGGGGTGGAAGTCTCCACTGCGGAAGCTCGTGCGATTCTACCAAAAAGCTACACCCGCCAAGATATGATTCAACAAGCTCGCTACTTAGGCTCTTTCGTACACGCTTGCCATACACATCAAGACGTATTAGCCGCCACGATGATGAAAGACTTAATCGCAGAGCCTTATCGTGAAGATTTACTGCCAAACTTCCCAGCAGTTCGCCAAGGCTGTAAAGATTTAGGGGCATTAGCGGTGGGCATTTCAGGTTCAGGCCCAACTATGTTTGCCATTGCACCTGATTTAGAACACGCCCAACGTTTAGTGAATTATCTTGAGAAAGAATATCTACAAAACAACGAGGGTTTTATCCACATTTGTAAAGTAGATAATCAAGGGGCAAGAGAGCTGAAATAACCCATTACAAGCGGTCTGATTTTGTGAATTTTTTGCAAACAGACCGTTTTTTCTTGCCTTTAAACACTCCATATATTCCTTTTAGTTATATCAAATAAATTCCAGCTACTAGCAAAGTGCAAAAAAATGAGTATGATAATTTCAAATCTTAACTAACCAAGTAAGGAATATCACAATGACAATTTATGCAGACAATTCATATTCTATCGGTAACACGCCACTTGTTCGTTTAAAAAACTTCGGTAATGGAAATATCGTGGTGAAAGTGGAAGGCCGTAACCCAAGTTTCAGCGTTAAATGCCGTATTGGTGCAAATATGGTGTGGCAAGCAGAGAAAGACGGTATTCTCACTAAAGATAAAGAAATCGTTGATGCAACCAGTGGTAACACAGGTATTGCCCTTGCCTATGTTGCAGCGGCTCGTGGCTATAAATTAACCTTAACAATGCCTGAAACAATGAGTACCGAGCGTAAACGTTTATTACGCAGTTTAGGCGTAAATTTAGTGCTAACCGAAGGTGCAAAAGGTATGAAAGGGGCGATTGCAAAAGCAGAAGAGATCGCAGCCTCTGATCCAAACCATTATGTAACTTTAAAACAGTTTGAAAACCCTGCAAACCCAGCTATCCACCAGCAAACAACAGGCCCTGAAATTTGGGAAGCAACTGAAGGTAAGATTGATGTATTAGTAGCAGGTGTTGGTACAGGCGGTACTATTACAGGTGTTTCTCGTGCTATCAAACAAGATAAAGGTAAACAAATTATTTCTGTGGCGGTTGAGCCGGCAGAATCACCAGTCATTACCCAAACCTTAAACGGCGAAGAAGTAAAACCGGGTCCACACAAAATTCAAGGTATTGGTGCAGGCTTTATTCCGAAAAACTTAGATTTATCATTAGTAGATCGTGTTGAACAAGTTTCAAGCGAAGAAGCGATTGCAACGGCTCGTCGATTAATGGCAGAAGAAGGGATTTTAGGTGGCATCTCATCAGGTGCAGCGGTAGCAGCAGCAGATCGTATTGCTAAATTACCTGAATTTGCTGATAAGTTAATCGTGGTTGTTCTACCATCAGCTTCAGAACGTTATTTAAGTACTCTTTTATTTGAAGGTATCGAAGCGTAATTCAAACTCAAACGAAATGCCGACTTTATGTCGGCATTTTTCTTGCTATAAGCGGTTATCTTTTATAAAAAATTTGCAATTTTTCTCTTATTGCTGTATTCTTCGCCACATCTTTTATGGCTTATCCATATCTAATCAAATAACCCAATCTTATTTAATCACAAGTTTAATATTCATACTATGCATCTTACTCAACTTAAAAATACCCCTGTTTCAGAATTAGTTGAAATGGGCGAAAACCAGATGGGCTTAGAAAATCTAGCTCGTTTACGCAAACAAGATATTGTTTTTGCTATCCTTAAACAACACGCTAAAAGTGGCGAAGACATTTTCGGTCAAGGCGTATTAGAAATTTTACCCGACGGCTTTGGTTTCTTACGTTCAGCTGATAGCTCATACTTAGCAGGTCCTGATGACATTTATGTTTCACCAAGTCAAATCCGCCGTTTTAACTTACAAACCGGTGATAAAGTAGAAGGTAAAATCCGTCCACCAAAAGAAGGCGAACGCTACTTCGCATTATTAAAAGTCGATTCAGTTAATGATGATAAACCTGAAGCCTCTCGCAGCAAAATCCTATTCGAAAACTTAACTCCATTACACGCTAACTCTCGCTTAAAAATGGAACGTGGGAACGGCTCAAAAGAAGATTTAACCGCTCGAATTTTAGATTTAGCCGCACCTATTGGTAAAGGTCAGCGTGCGTTGATCGTTGCACCACCAAAAGCAGGTAAAACCGTTCTTCTGCAAAATATTGCACAAAGCATAACCTCTAACCATCCAGAATGTGAATTAATTGTTTTATTAATTGATGAGCGCCCTGAAGAGGTTACTGAAATGCAACGTACCGTGCGTGGTGAAGTAATTGCCTCAACCTTTGATGAGCCAGCAACCCGCCACGTTCAAGTTGCAGAAATGGTAATTGAAAAAGCAAAACGTTCTGTTGAACATAAAAAAGATGTGGTGATTTTATTAGACTCTATCACACGTCTTGCTCGCGCTTACAACACCGTTACCCCTGTTTCAGGTAAAATTTTATCGGGTGGTGTGGACGCTAACGCATTACACCGTCCAAAACGCTTCTTCGGTGCAGCTCGTAACGTGGAAGAAGGCGGTAGCTTAACCATTATCGCAACCGCACTTGTGGATACCGGCTCAAAAATGGACGAAGTTATCTTTGAAGAGTTCAAAGGTACGGGTAATATGGAGCTACACCTCTCTCGCCGTATTGCAGAACGCCGTATCTTCCCTGCAATTGACTTCAACCGCTCAGGTACTCGTAAAGATGACTTATTAATGGCAGCAGACGAGCTACAAAAAACTTGGATGTTACGCAAAGTGCTTAATCCAATGGACGAAGTGGACGCTATCGAATGGTTAATTGATAAACTAATGATGGCAAAAACCAACGAAGAGTTTTTTGAAATAATGAAACGTTCGTAGAGTATAAAAAATCAGCACCATTTAGGTGCTGATTTCTTTTTGAAAGATTAAACTAGTTGAATAGCTGATAAAAAGCAACTTATCTTACATTCTCCACAACCATTACATAGTTCATTATTCACCGTCAAATTGCTAGAAATAGCTTGCTGAGAACATTGATCTTGGCACATAGTACAAGGCTGATTTTGCTTAACTAAGCACTCATTAGAGACACTTGGGCGAAGCCCAGTATCTCGTCTGAAGGCAATATTTAAAGCATTAGTAGAGCAACTTTCGGCACATTTTCCGCATAAACTGCAGCTCATATAATCTAGCTCTAAAACCGCTTTTTTTTGCTGAATTTGAATTAAATTATGTGGGCAAGTCTGAGTGCAATCTCCACAGCCAGTACAAGCAACTAGAAATAGATGTTCCTCCGCAGCAAAAGGCGGACGATGAGCTAAACGAGCATTATATTCTTTCTGCCCTTTATCTACAGAGTTAAATAACGTGCGGAACAATCCACGCCTTGAAATCTGTTTATGGCTTAAATATGCCTCATAATACTGTTCATTTCTAGCTTGCATATTCATTACCGATAGAGTTGAGATTGGATAACTTCTATGTTCGCCTGCTCTTGCCAAGAGTGTAGTGTATCTTTAGCAAGTAATGCCAGCCCTTGATAAAAAGGATAATCTTGCTGTTCACTTAATAAATCTAAATAGCGATAAGCCCAATTTAATAAATAGCTACCTAAATATTCAGCTAACAGTTCTGGTTTATTTTCAGCTAAATAGGCGGATAGCATTAACATCAATCCAAAATGATCTTCAGGTTCATTCGTTCCTAATGAAAAGCTAATCTGGTGCTTTTGCAAAAATGCCCTTAAATTTAATAGCGATTCACCAAAAATGACAGATTCTTCATCTAAATAAACAGAACTCCAAGGTGGTGCAGCTAGTTCATTTGGACCAATAAACAATGCTTGATAATCTCTAGGGATGTCTTGTTTCAGCCCATTAGTAATCAAGGCAGGTATTTCTGAATGCTGAATTGGCCATTGTTGTGCCCACTCTGACTCAGAAAATAGAGATAATACAGCCTGAGCCTGTAGCTCATTTGGCGAATAATAAAATAGTGTTCCTAATAATCTTCCACTTAAGGAAATCCATTCTAATAATACTTTATCCATACCACCTCGAATATAAAAAATTCTCAAAGGGCGAATAATTCGCCCTTTATTTTATCCTGCCACCGCCATTCCAACGGTCATATGTAAGCCATAAAACACGGTTCTGCCAATCATTTCAGCAAATAGCATCATTATGACAGCTATTCCTAAAAGCATTGTATTTTTACCCTTAAATAATAAAATACCTGCTAAACCTAATAGACATAATCGAACTGCGTGCATAATCGCATAATCTGGCACTAAAGCTGTTGCTTGCATAGCTGAACTGTGGATTTGACTTAAACTAAAGCCTTGATAAATCACCACTATAGCTGCTAAAAATACGGCAATAAAATAAATCCAAGAACAGTAGCAAAGAGGATATTCTCGATAAGGATTACTTTTTAATAGTGCATATCCTAACGCATTACCACCAATAACAACCGTTAAGTAAAATTGCCACGAGGTAAATACCGTATTCCACGTTGGCACAGTATTGATATGATAGAGGTTATTCATCATATACATAAAAAGTAAGCCAATACAAGCGGTCAAAATTAGCCAAATTTTTGCAATTCCTCTTGGTATCTTACCTAAAATTGCCAATATCCAATACAAACCTGCTAGAATAAAGAAGGCTGCTCCGCTTGCAATTTCATTGCTAAGCATTGATTGTCCAACACGGTTTAAGCTATTAAATGCTTTTAGTGGCGAACCTAAATGCATAACTGATGCAATAAATCCAATCGCTAATAAAACTAAGGGAATAAACAGCATTTTATGCAAATAAGAGCGACTTTGCTCTGAATTATCACGACACAGAACAAAACTAAATAATAGCCAACAACCCACTACCACTTGAGCAAGAACGGTGAAAATAATTAAAGGTAATTCGTGTAGTCCGTTCATATTACACCTCCCTTGGATTTGCTAAGAAGCCACTTTTATCGCCACTTGGGCGAGCATTCTTATTCGGTTTTACAACCAAATTCGGTTTAGTAAAATCTGCTGGTGGTAATGGAGCAATAGAGGCTTGCTCACCATATTTTTTACGAAGCTCGGTAATAGGGGCAAAATCCAACGCACGCAATGGGCAAGCATCTACACAAATTGGCTTGCTACCTTCCTTTACTCGGGAGTAGCAACCATCACATTTCGTCATTAGTCCTTTTTTCACATCAAATTGTGGTGCATCATAAGGACAAGCCATACTGCAATAACGGCAACCAATACATTTAGTATCATCAACTAATACAAAACCATCCGCATTTTTGTGCATTGCACCTGTTGGGCAGACTTTACTACAAGCGGGGGCATCGCAATGGTTACAAGATATCGACATATAGTATGTAAAGACATCTTGATTCCAGCAACCATTGCTATCTTGTATCCAATTACCGCCAGCATATTCATAAATTCGGCGAAAATTAACCTCTGTACCTAAGTCTTTATAATCCTTACAAGCTAACTCACACGTTTTACAGCCGGTACAACGTTCAGAATCGAAATAAAAACCATATTGTTCCATAACTCACCCCTATAATTTTGCAACTTGTACTAAGTTAGAATGCTGCGGATTACCTTTGGCTAAAGGAGATGGGCGTTGTGTAGTGAGTACATTCACACAACCGCCATGATCAATCCCTTTATTATCTGGTGCATACCAGCCCCCCTCACTTAATGCAACAACGCCAGGAATAATGCGAGGCGTAACTTTAGCGTTGATATGTACTTCTCCACGGTCATTAAAAATTTTGAGCATATCGCCATTTTTAATTCCTCTTGGCTCTGCATCAATCGGATTAATCCAAACTTCTTGCGGATTAGAAGCCTTTAATACATCAACATTACCATAAGTAGAGTGCGTACGAGCCTTATAGTGGAAACCACATACCTGTAGAGGGTATTTTTCTATTAACAGATCGCCATAATGCTCAAAGCTATCTACGTGAATAGGTAATGGGTGGATAACTTCATCTTTATCCAACTCCCACGTTTGAGCGATTTCAGCTAGGCGTTCTGAATAAATTTCAATTTTGCCTGATGGTGTTGCTAATGGATTAGCCTCTGGATTTTCACGGAAATCTTTATAAGCAATATAAAAGCCATTTGGATCGACTTTCTTGAAAATTCCCTGTTTTCTAAATTCATCAAAAGTCGGCAATTCAGGAATTTGCTCTCTTGATTGTTCATAAATATGACGTAACCATTGCTCTTGTGTTCTTCCTTCTGTAAATTGCTCTTTTACTCCTAATTTTTCAGATAAATCACTTAACATATCGTAGATATTGCGACACTCAAATGGTGGTTTAACCACTTGATCCGCAAAAATGACGTAGTTCATATTGGATGTGAACGCATCTAAACAAAAATCCATCTGCTCAGATGTTGTACAATCTGGCAATAAAATATCACTATATTTCGCCGTTGAAGTCATATGATTATCAATGGTAATAATCAGCTCACAATTAGACTCATCTTGTAAAATTTCGTGAGTACGATTAATGTCAGCGTGCTGGTTAATTAAGCAATTACTTGCATAATTCCAAATGACTTTAATTGGTGCAGTTAAACGCTCAACACCACGAATACCATCTGTTTTATCCGTCATTTCTGTTGCTCGGAAAATAGCATCTGTCCAGAGAAACATTGGAATGCTAGCTTTGACCGGATTAGTTAAAGTTGGCATTCTCACAAAAGGAAGACCATAAGAACTTTCACGTGCACCTGTATTTCCCCCACTAATTCCAACATTACCAGTTAAAATCGGGAGCATTGCAATTGCACGGGAAAGAATTTCCCCATTACTGCGCCTTTGAGGCCCCCAGCCCTGAGAAATATAAGCAGGTTTAGTTGAACCAATTTCACGAGCCAACTTAATGATACGATCAGCAGGAATACCTGTAATTTTCGCAGCCCATTCAGGCGTTTTTGCAATACCATCTTTGCCTTGTCCTAAGATATGAGCCTTATAGTGACCATTTTTTGGAGCACTTGCTGGCAATGTTTTTTCATCATAACCTACACAATATTTATCAAGGAATGGTTGATCCACTAAATCTTCAGTAATCAGCACATAGGCAATAGCCGAAACTAATGCGGCATCTGTTCCAGGTCTAATTGGAATCCATTCATCTTCTCTACCAACCCCGGTATCGGTATAACGAGGGTCAATAATAATTAATTTGGCATTAGATTTTTCTTTAGCTTGCTGAATACAATAAGTTAATCCACCACCACTCATACGGGTTTCCGCTGGGTTATTACCGAATAGCACAATAAGTTTAGTATTTTCTATATCAGCCATTCCATTACCTAATGCCCAGCCTCCACCGTAGGTATAATCTAGTCCTACCGCAATTTGTGCTGTGCTATAATCACCATAATGATTTAAGTAACCACCGATACAGTTCATTAAACGAGCAACTAATGTTGAACCTGGTGGCCAAGATTGCGTTATCGTGCCACCTAAAGTCCCTGTACCATAGTTCAAATAGATACTTTCATTACCATATTTTGCAATGTTTTTCTTCAATGAATCCGCAATGGTAGTTAAGGCCTCATCCCAAGTGATACGCTCAAACTTTCCTTCTCCACGTTTACCCACACGTTTCATCGGATATTTCAAACGATCAGGATTATATACACGACGACGCATTGAACGCCCCCTCAAACAAGCTCGAACTTGATGATCCACATTATAGGTTTCTGTACCTGTATTATCCGTTTCTACATAAGTAATTTGCTCATCTTTAACGTGCATACGTAACGCACAACGGCTACCGCAGTTTACGGTACAAGCACTCCATACAATTTTTTCATCGCTTGTATTTTGAACGGGAATAGACTCAGCTTTAGCTGAAAAAGGAAGAGATAAACCAGATGCTGCCGCTAGGCTTGTTGCAGAGGCAGTTTTAAGAAAATGACGACGATTTAGGTTAAAATCACTCATATAATTTCCCTCCACGAAAATTAACTAAAGTAACTTTAACCTAAAAGGAGTACAAATAACTTTGATTGAAATCAAAAAGCTAATAAAATCAAATACTTGCTAATGATATGTATTTCTATTATCCTCAATATACTAAAGGCTATTATTAATGCAACCTTATTTGGGATCAATAACTTTCCAACACCTCTTTCAAGACAGCAATCCCCTTATCAATCTGCTCATCAGAAATAATCAGCGGTGGGAGTAATCTTAATTTACTTTTTGCGGTTAAAAATAGTACACCTTTGTCAATACATTTAGCCACCACATCAGAAGCTGAAACGCTTTCTTCAAATTCCACGCCAAGCATTAAGCCTAAGCCCGATAACGATTTTACTTTTGGTAGAACTTGTAATTTTTGCTGTAGAGATTGCCCTTTTCGTTGTACTTCTTGTAAGAATTCAGCATTGATTTTATCTAATACAACATTTGCTCCAGCACAGGCAACAGGGTTGCCGCCAAAGGTTGAGCCGTGATCGCTTTTGCCTAATGTATTTTCCACTTTCTCGCCTAACAGAAAAGCCCCTATCGGTAATCCTCCGCCTAAGCCTTTGGCAAGACTTACAATATCAGGCTGCAAACCAAATTGTTGGTAAGAAAACATTGTGCCTGTTCGCCCAATGCCTGTTTGTACTTCATCGATAATAAAGACTAAATCTTTTTGTTGGCAAAGCGACTGCACCGCCTGCAAGTAATCATTATTTAAAGCACAAACACCGCCCTCGCCTTGTACTACTTCAACTAAAATACCGCATACATCATTGGCATTTAAACGTGTTTTGAGTGCTTCGATATCATTTGCAGGCACATATTCAAAGCCATCAGTAAAGGGGAAAAAGTGTTGATGAAACACATCTTGCCCCGTTGCCGCCAAGGTTGAAATCGTTCTGCCGTGAAATGAATTGACTAAGGTTAAAACCGTTGAACGCCCAGTGCCATAGTTATCGTGGCTATATTTGCGAGCTGTTTTTACTGCTCCCTCGTTTGCTTCCGCCCCTGAATTGCAAAAAAATGATCTTTTTAGACCGCTTGCAATCACCAATTTTTTCGCTAATTGGCTTGAGGGTTCAGTAAAAAATAAATTTGAGGTGTGTTGTAATTTTCCTGCTTGAGTTGTGATAGCCGAAAGCCAGTCATCATCAGCCCAACCTAAGCTGTTTACCCCAATGCCGCTAGTAAAATCTAAATATTGGTTGCCTTCAAAATCCCACACATCGCAGCCTTTGCCCTGTGAAAGGGCTAAATCAAATCTGCCGTACGTTTGGGCAATATACTCTTTATCTAATTGTTTGATGTTGTTGCTTGTCATATTTTTCCTTATTTCTGTAATGATTTTAACTTTTCGCAGGCTTTTTCACGTTCGCTATTCGCTGAATGTTCCACTTCGCAAAGTAAGCCATATAAGTAGAGTGCCTTATCTAGCTGATTAGTTTCCACAAAATCTTCTGCTAGGTAATATATTCGATAATCTTGATGGTTTTCTATCGCTTGTTTAAATAGCTGAGTGGCTTGGGTTAAGTTCTGCTCAGTTCCCCTTCCCTCAATGGTTGCCATTGCAACATAATGTAAATAATAACCTTTAGTCAGTTCGTTATTTAACTGCGTTTGAGCAACTTGGTAAGCTCTTTCATAATCCTCAAGCTGATAAAACACTTGAAATAATAGGTCTGCCGCCTCGTTTCTTCCGCTATCAAATGCTTTTTGCTCTATTTTCATTTGCCAATTTTTGACTAAATCTGACCGCTTGTTGAAGGTTGCACCATCGGCATAAAGATGAAATCGCAGTTTTTTTGCGTGAAATGCAGTTGCTTTCTCCAATTCCCCTTTTTCTAATTCTTTGAGCCATTTTAACGCTAAGGTTTCATCGTAAAACTGTGGATAATAATCTGAATCAGCATACACCTCAGCTAACATCAACTGTGCGTTTTGATGACCTTGACTCGCCGCCTTATCAAGCCACGCTAAGCTCTCTTGAGGGTCGAATACTAAACCATTCGGTTCCCCGTTAAAATATCCCGAACCTAAAGTATATTGAGCTTGAGCGTCGCCAATTGATGCTTCTGATTTCAATCTAAACTCATAAGAAGAGAAATAGTAAACTAGCCCAACTAAGCCGATAACAGACAAAGCACAGACGAAATATTTAAGCAATAATTTCATACAAGCGGTTAAATTTTCTCACTATTTTGCAAATTAGGCTTTATAAAAACGTGTACCATTTTTACCGCCAAAAAGCTCAACTAGAATGGCGTGGTCTATTCTGCCATCAATAATATTTGCCTCAATGCCGCCTGCATTAATAAAATCAGTACAGCAAGCGATTTTAGGGATCATTCCGCCCGCAATAATGCCTTGATCAATTAAGCCTTGAACTTCGGAAACTTCCACCTCTGGAATTAAGGTACTTTCGTCAAAACGATCTCGCAATAAGCCTGCAATATCCGTCATTGAAACCAATTTTGCCGCCCCTAGTGCAATGGCAATTTCGCTCGCTGCGGTATCGGCATTGATATTATAAGCCAGCCCCATTTCATCAACCCCCACCGTTGAAATCACAGGAATTAGCTCTGCGTTTAGAGCAATGTCAATCACAGTTGGATCAACTTTAACAATATCGCCTACAAAGCCGTAATCTACATCGGCTTCTAGTTTTTTGCATTGCAACATTGCTCCATCAATACCGCATAAGCCAATGCCTTTGCCTTTCAGTAATGCAACGAGGCTTTTGTTTACTTTACCTGCTAACATTTGCAGCACGACATTGATGGTATCGCTGTCTGTTACACGCAATCCATTAATAAACTGCGGTTCTTTGCCTAATAATTTTACCCCTTGCGAAATTTCAGGCCCACCACCGTGAACCAGCACCACTTTCACGCCTAAACGGTTTAGCAATAAAATATCCGCCATTACCGATTTTTTCAGCTCTTCGTTAATCATCGCATTACCGCCATATTTCACCACGATGATTTTATCTTGCCATTTAGCTAGACAAGCGGTTGATTTTTCTAATAAATTTACGAGCTGGTTGATTTCTTGTAGTTGCATTTTATTTCTCTTCTTGTAGGGGCACACTGCGTGTGTCCTCATCAATATAATGGACGCACTCAGTGCGTCCCTACGTTTAGATATTTAGTCCAGAGATTTCCTCTCTTCCAAGCATTATATTCATACACTGCACCGCAGCACCAGATGCCCCTTTGCCTAAATTATCGAAACGGGCAGCGAGTAAAACTTGTGTTTCATTGCCATATACAAAAATCTCTAGGCTGTCTTTGCCTGAAAAAGCATTGGCTGAGAGCATTCCATCTTCAGGTAAATCTTGGAAAGGGTGAACGCTGATTAATTGGCTATCTTGATAATAATCTGCCAACAGATTTGCAATTTCTTCGCCAGATTTCACCACTTGTAATACAGACATTGGTAACGGCACAGTAACTAGCATTCCGCTGTAGAAATCTGCGACAACTGGGGTAAAAATCGGCGGATTTTGCATTTGCGTAAGAGCCTTCATTTCAGGCAAATGTTTGTGTTTTAATGCTAATCCATAAGCACGAGGTGCATTCAAGGCATCTCCACGATTTGGATTTTCATAATCCGCAATCATCGCTTTTCCACCACCCGAATAGCCTGTAAGTGAATGGCAACTTAATGGATAATCTGCAGGCAACACACCTTTTTCCACTAATGGGCGAACTAATGCAATATAGCCTGTAGCGTGGCAACCCGGCACGGCAACACGGTTGGCATTTTTGATTTTTGCTGCCTGTCCTGTTAATTCAGCAAAACCATAAACCCAATCAGGATCGATTCGATGAGCGGTTGAAGTATCACAAATTCGAGCATTTTGCGGTGCGTTCGCTACTAATTCTTTTGAGGCTTCGTCAGGCAAACAAAGAAAAGTTAAATCCGCCTCTGCCACTTTGGCTAAACGAGCGTCTAACTCTTTACGCTGCTCTTCGGGCAAAATTAATAACTCAATATCTTCTGCTTGGCTTAAACGTTCGTGAATGCGTAGCCCTGTTGTGCCAACTGCACCGTCCACAAAAATTTTGTATTTGCTCATTGAAAATCCTTCTATCTTTAATCTTTATTTATCTGCTTGTAGTCTAAGTTTATTTTTCTCTAAACTCAAGTTTATTTCTGCATAATAATTCAGATTAAATGATTTTTTATTCACCAAAACTAATAAAAAACCCTAACGTTAGCACTGTTAGGGTTTTGCAAAAAATTGTAGAAATATGACCGCTTATTGCTTATCACCAATTAAAACTGACTCTAATGCAATTTCAATCATATCATTGAAGGTTAATTGACGCTCTTCCGCCGTTGTTTGTTCACCTGTACGAATATGGTCTGAAACGGTACAGATCGCTAATGCTTTCGCACCAAATTCTGCCGCTACACCATAAATACCAGCCGCTTCCATCTCAACACCTAAAATGCCGTATTTGTCCATTACATCAAACATTTCAACATCTGGGCTGTAGAATAAATCTGCTGAGAATAAATTCCCTACTCGTACATTCACGCCTTTTTGTTGTGCTGCTTGATATGCTGCTAATGTCATCTCAAAGTCTGCAATCGCCGCAAAATCGTTATCACGGAAACGAATGCGGTTTACTTTAGAATCTGTACAAGCACCTGTACCGATAATCACATCACGAACGTGAACATCATTACGCACCGCACCGCAAGAGCCAACACGAATAATTTTTTTCACACCATATTCGGTAATTAACTCTTTAGCATAAATTGAGCAAGATGGAATACCCATACCGTGTCCCATCACAGAAATGCGGCGACCTTTATAAGTTCCTGTGTAGCCTAACATATTGCGTACGTTAGTTACTTCTTTCACATCGTCTAAAAAGGTTTCAGCAATATATTTTGCACGAAGCGGATCGCCCGGCATTAATACAACGTCTGCAAATGCACCTTCAGGTGCGTTAATGTGTGGAGTTGCCATACTTTTTTCCTCTTAATAAATAAAAATTAATAACCTTGAACAGTCTGTTGCTGTTCATCATTTAACGTCGCTAACAAATTCGCTAATAAGCTCGAAGCACCAAATCTGAAATGGGTACTATTTACCCATTCTTTTCCTAAAATCGATTCAGCTAACGATAGATATTCTGCAGCCTCTTCACTGGTTTTTACCCCACCTGCGGCTTTAAAACCTACTGTTTCCGCCACACCTAAATCACGAATAGTTTCAAGCATAATGCGAGCTGATTCAAGGGTCGCATTTACAGGCACTTTACCCGTTGAAGTTTTGATGAAATCTGCCCCTGCTCGAATTGAAATCTCACTTGCTTTACGAATGAGTTCTGCTGACTTTAACTCGCCCGTTTCAATAATCACTTTAAGTAAAACATTGCTTGCCTGGCACACTGCTTTAGCTTGTTTCACTAATTCAAAGCCAATTTGCTCGTTCCCAGCCATTAATGCTTTATACGGGAAAACAATATCAACTTCATCTGCCCCATAAGCCACTGCCGCTTTGGTTTCAGCAATAGCAATTTCAATATCATCATTGCCGTGTGGGAAATTAGTTACCGTTGCTATTTTTACTTGCTCAATCCCCTGTGCTTTTAGCGTTTTACGTGCAATTGGCACAAAGCATGGGTAAACGCATACTGCCGCTGGTATTCCAAAATCGGTTTTAGCTTGCTCACAGAGTGCGATGACTTTTTCATCTGTATCATTGTCATTTAATGTAGTGAGATCCATCAAAGAAAGTGCAATCTCAGCTGAATTTTTTAGACTCATAAGCTTCTCCTTTTTAATTAAATGAATGATTCAGTAAATTTTTATAAAAATCTGACCACTTGTAAATAGACAAATCCCAAGCAACCGTTTACGTTCAATAAAAAAAGATAAAACCACTATTTCTAGTGGTTTTATTCATTATTCAGATTATAAAACTGCACCGCCTAAGCCGATAAATAAGCCTGCAATAGTCGCACTCATTAAGTTCGCTAGTGAACCTGCAATTACGGCTTTAATACCAAGTCGTGCAATCTCACCACGGCGATTTGGAGCCATTGCACCAATACCACCGATTAAAATAGCAATAGAACTGAAGTTAGCGAAACCACAAAGTGCAAAAGTAATAATTGCGATGGTTTTATCGCTTAACTGAATGGCTGATTCAGGTGCTAAATATTTTGCAAACTCTAAGTAGCCTACAAATTCATTAACCGCTAATTTTAGACCAATCATCTGCCCTGCAATTTCAGCTTCTTCCCAAGGAACGCCAATTACCCAAGCAAGTGGTTTGAATATCCAGCCAAAAATTTGACCTAAGTTTAATGAGCCATAGCCGAACCAGCCACCAATACCACCTAAAATACCATTCACTAAGGCAATTAACGCTACGAAAGCAATCAACATCGCCCCTACGTTTAAGGCTAGCTGCATACCTGATGACGCACCTGAAGCAGCCGCATCAAGAATATTAGCTGGTTTTTCTAAATCAACTGCCTCTAACTCATCACGAAATGTTTCTGTTTGTGGCACCATAATTTTCGCAAATAATAAACCTGCCGGTGCTGCCATAAATGATGCTGCAATTAAGTAGGTTAAAGGCACACCCATTCCTGCATAACCTGCCATTACTGAGCCAGCAATAGAAGCTAAACCACCCGACATAATCGCAAAGAGTTCAGATTCAGTCATTTTGCTGATAAAGGGTTTTACCACAAGTGGAGCTTCGGTTTGACCAACGAAAATATTCGCCGCCGCAGACATTGATTCCGCTTTAGATGTACCTAACGCTTTTTGTAATAATCCACCTAAAATGCGGATTACCCATTGCATTACACCGATGTAATAAAGCAATGAAATTAATGCCGAGAAGAAAATAATCACAGGAAGCACACGGAAAGCAAAGACAAAACCGCCACCGCCAAACACTTCAAACATTTTGTCGCTGACTAAGCCACCAAATAGGAATGAAATACCTTCATTACCATAAGAAATAACTTTAGAAACACCGCTTGCCATTGCATTTAATGCATCACGACCTGCCGGTACATAAAGCACCAATGCCGCAATTGCAATTTGCAACGCTAACGCACCTAATACTGTACGCACATTTATTGAGCGTTTATTACTCGAAAATAAAAATGCGATGAATAATAAAACAATAATGCCTAAAAGGCTGTTAAGAGTACCCATAGAACCTCTAATTATAAATTGATTAAAAAAGGTGGCGATACTATACCTATTTTTGCGTAAAAAATCTTGTAAAAAATGCAATTATCTATAATTGAAATCGGTAAAATATATATTATTGTGTTTTACAAGAGGTATAATTTTAGTTAATTTTTACTGATGCTTTAAAATTGAAGGATTATAGGAGAGAAAATATGCAAAACATTCGTGAAATCTATTTAGCGGGCGGCTGCTTCTGGGGCGTAGAGTCTTTTATGCAACGTATTAAAGGTGTAATCAAAGCTCAATCGGGCTATGCCAACGGTAATACAGACAACCCAACATACCAAGATGTATGTGCAGGCAGTGGACACGCAGAAGTCGTGAAAGTAACTTATGATGCTAACCAAATCAGCTTAGCAAAACTATTAGACTACTTCTTTAAAGTGATTGACCCCGTGAGTATTAACCAGCAAGGCGGCGACATCGGCATTCAATACCGCACCGGTATTTATCATACCGATCCTCAAGATGTACCAGTGATTAACCAAGCCTTAAGCGAATTACAATCTCAATTTGATAAACCGCTCGCGGTAGAAAATCAGATGTTGGAACAATACTTCCCAGCTGAGGAATATCATCAAGAATACTTAGTGAAAAACCCAACGGGCTATTGCCATATTGATATTCAGTTGATGAATGAGATTTTGAAGAATCAATAGATAACAAAAAACCACAGGGTAAAATCTGTGGTTTCTTTTTGCTTTATTTTCTCAATAGTCCATAAATGGCTTTAAGCATAGATAGCGGCAATAATCGTGGAATTGCCCGCATTAAGAAAATACCAAAACCGGAAATCGGGTCGTGGATTTGGCTATGATTTTTGAGTTTATATAAACGCCATTCTGCCTCTGCTTGGGCTTTTCCACGGCGTCTGCCTACCATTCCGTTTCCCACTCTCGCATAGACTAATAAATCAGGTAAATTTGCGACTTGTTTGAATTGAGCGATGAGCTTGATCCACAAATAGTAATCTTCTTGTAAGTCTTGATATCCACCTACTTCCAACACTTTTGATTTTTGATAGGCTACCGTCATATGGTTAAACGGGCAACGGGTACGAGTAAATTTAATAATTTCTTCTGCTGTGGTTGGCACATTGCGGTAAGCCACAATATCATTAATATCTTGCCCAAATTCCGCAATTTGCCCGCCAAAAATCACCACTTCTGAATTTTTCTCAATAAATGCCACCTGTTTTGCAAAACGGTCAGGCAAACAAATATCATCGGTATCCATTCGGAAAACCCACTCATTGGCACAATGAGTCAAGCCATCATTTAAGGTTTTTCCTAAACCCCGATTTTGTGGAAATTTCACCGCATTTATCGGCAAAATTGCACTATATTCTTCCACAATCGCTTCTAATTCAGGGGTAACAGCCCCATCAAAACAGACAACAATTTCATCTGCTTGGCGAGTTTGAGCTTTTAGGCTTTCAAAACATTCTCTTAAATATTGAGGCTGTTCTTTAATGTATAACGACATTAAAACGGAAAATTTCATTAAATAAACCTTTTTAAATTAATCGCCAACTTCGGCGAAACACAAATCACAAGGGCAATAATCAGCTGTTTGATATTTTTTGTCTGTTTGAACATTTCAAAATAATAACCTGCTGCCTTGCGGGATAAATTCATAATATGCGGATAACTTAAAATATAAAGTGAGTTTAATTTAAAATTTTCTGCCTGTTCAGGGGTTTGAATATAGGTTTGTTTTATATACTCAATTGCCTTTTCGGTGTTGCTGGTATCTGTTGAAACACTTGAACGTTTAGTATGGAAGGTGCAATAGGTCAAAGCCTCGTCCACATAAAGTGGCTCAAAAGTTGGCTCTTCCAATAATTTCAGTAAGAAATCATAATCTTCAAGGGAACGCAAGCGGTCAGATAATCCGCCAATTTTGCAAAAGAGTGCTTTTTTCAAGCCAATCATCGGCATTCCGCCAATTTTATTCGCTTTAAGAATGTTCTCTATCGTCAATTCACTTTTATACTTAAATGGCGAGGTTACATAAGTAAAACCCTCATTTACCATCTCACATTTTGCAGGGTGATACACAAAATTAGCGGTTGGATTTTCTGCAATTTCTTGTGCTAATCGCTCGCATTTTTCAGGCATAAAGCGATCATCATCGTCTAAAAATAGCAACCACTCTCGGCTGACATTATTCGCCCCAACATTACGGCTTTGAGCTGCCCCAACATTGGGATTATTACGAATAACTTTTACCTCAAAAGGATAATCATCATTCACGTCCACAGGCTCTTTAGAGCAGTCATCAACAATCACAACTTCAAAATTATAAACCGTTTGCTGCTTTAGACTTTCTAATAATGCTTTAATTTCTTCATTACGATTATAAGAAGGCACAATAATACTAAACATTTTTTGCCTCTTTATTTTTGCAAAATAAGATTAAATTTCGACCGCTTGTTCCAAATAAGGATAAGAACATTAAAAACAACATCATCAATCCTGGGAAAGCGAAAGTATCTGCTTTAATGTTTAAAATAGCCAAAATGCCGAGTGTTGATAAGGTAAAAATCCAGCTTCCCTCAAACCAATTTACCGCCACTTTTCGCACAAAATAGGCTGTAAATGCAAAACAAACTAGCATATAACTTAAACCGCCATATAATACTTGGCGAATATAGCCTGAGTCTGAACCGCCGTAATAGCCACCCGTTTCTGTATAATATAAACCATCACCGGAAATAAATTGACCCAAGGTTGGAATAAATAAATGGTTTTTCACTAAATTCTCACTGGATGAACTAATTTGAGAAATATCAGCCACATTTTGTTCTGATGAAACTATATTGACAATATTAATTATCGGCTCTAAAGCATGCCCTATATAACGATTTTCAGGGAAAACAATGGCTAAAAATAGAATTAATGCCGTAAAAGCAATAAGTGGAAATAGATATTTCCATTTAAAATAAAGGGCGATACTAATTACCGATACTAATAAAAATGTTCTACCTGAAATCAGCCCAATACATAAAATTAAAAATAAAAACCACTCATTGATTGAGTCTGTTTTTTTATTATAGGCTAATAAAAAATGTAGTAACATTAAGTAAAAAATACTTAGTTGGAAAAACGCTGACGAGGTAATATTATAAAGTCTATATTCCTGTTCAGAACCCAAAAAACGTGGCATCATTGCATTGCTGGATAATAGAAAATCAACCATAAACGGCACGCCTAATAAGGCAACCACACCGCAGATCCATTGAATAGCAATACCTATTTTGAGATCACGAACAAATAAAGCTTTACCGTTTTCAGTTCGGTAAAAAATATTATAAATAGCAGTGCCAAACACAAATAAAATCAGCATTTTGACATACATTGCCAATACGCCTATTTCTTTTGTGCCGTTAATTAATAGTGGAATAATGCTAAAGCCAATTAAAGCAATAATGGCAATTAAACTATCTTTCGGAATAATAATGCCGTTAGATTTTCCTCTCATCACTTGAAAAGCTACATAACCACAAGCCAATAAACCTACCACAAATGCCATTCGCAGAAAGTGGAAAAACCAAGGGTCGTAAATATAAAATAAATTAAACAGTGCTGACATATTAACCTATTATGAATTTAATGAGCTTAGATTACGTTTAATCGCTAATAATTTTTTAAGCGGGTATTTCATTGCTTTTTTAAATAAATTATTATTGAGTGAACCGCGTAAATCTTCTAAATTACTGATTAAAACAGGGTTTTCAATCGCCATTAATGGGCGAACAATTAACACATCTAATTTGAATTTATTACCAAATAAAATAAAATCATCAGCAAGCCAGTAAGGGCGAGTTGTTGAGCATTGTGCTAAAAACTTACAAGCGGTCGATTTTTTAATTAAATATGCAACTGTGCCGGCAAAATAATTACGGTAAGGGTAAGCATATTTATATTGGCTATTACCAATCTGTTTTTGTAAAAAACCAAAGGTGGTTGGATAATTAATTTCTAATTCTACATCATTGAAACTAGGGATTTTAGATTGGCCAACTAAAATAATATCGGCTTTTAAATTTTGTGCTAATAAAGCGTCAATATGCTTTTGAAAGTCTGGCGCAAATAACACATCGTCTTCACACACAAGGCAGTAATCATCATTTTGAATTGTACTATCTTCTGTTATTTTTTGATAAACAGATAAATGGCTTAATGTACAGCCTACTTCGCCTTTCGTGGTTTTACGCCCATAATGTTGCTCAAATTTTGCTAAATCAAAACGGGTATTTAAGGCTTCCCAATCACTACTCATCGTATTAATGGCACTAAAGACTTCAAAATCTGCCGTATTGGATTGAGAGAAAAAAAGCTCTCGTCTTTTTTCATCTTTTTCTAATGAAATTAAATATTTTTTCATCTTATTCTCGAATATCAATAATGTTAATGCCTAGTTTTTCAAAAAGCTCATAAGTTTCAATATAGGCTGGGTTATCTACTGCTACTCTTAAAGCAGCCACCTCAATATTTGGGCTTTTATTTAAAATATTAATAACAGCACTACTAAAGTAGGTATAAACTCGGCATTTTTTATAACTAAATTCTTGGAAGATATAATCTTCTAAAATCAAATCGGTATTAATATATTCTACATTATTGAGTTTATATTTTTCTCTTGGGTGAGGTAGATAGAGATCAATATCAAACTTTTTAATCACTTTCTCTGCTAAAGCGATGTTTTTCTCATCTTCTCGCTCAAAAATTGGCTGACCGAGCAAAATGTTTATTGCCTTACCATTTTCAGTATCTATATTAGCGACTTTATTTGAACTGATTAGATCAAGGTAAGTTGTATTTTCAATAATATTGGAAAAATCTTTATAAATTGTATAGTGTGTTTTAGATAAGTTTTTCAGTTTTTCTAGACTGTATTTATTCCCTAAAAACAGATTAATTAATTTACGGTTTAGCCCTATATTTTCTTCTTTATAGAAAAGGCTGCTTTTTACAATATTTGCTGTGCCGTCATCAAAGGTATTTAGCTCATTAAATTTAATCGCACTAAGCAAAAATTGAATTTCTAACTCATTGATATTCGCTAGAAATACTTTATTAAATTGTTTACCACCAAAGGTCGATTTTAAATAAAGAATTTCTTTTAATAGCTGAATACGCTCGCTATGTTGTTGCATTGTAAAAAATTGTTGGCATTTTTTCTCCAAGCGAGCTTGGTAGAAATCAAATTTCGCATTTTTAACCGTTGAGAGCATTACGCCGAAAAATGGCTCATTCGGGTGTATTTCAATGATTTTCTCTGCAATCAACACCTGCAAAGCGGTACAACAAATAATTAAATTCATACTGTTTTTCCTACTCTCGCAGTCATTACATAGAGAATTGGAATAATTACCACTGCTCCAATAATGGCTGCAAAAGGAATATATTCTATTTGGGTAAAGGTTAAAGCAAATAAAGCGACCAAATAGAAAATGGTCGATAAAATAGAGCAAAGCGAAATAAGCTTATTCTTGCCATAAAAGAATAAATAATTTACTAAAATTAAATAAGGCACAACCAGCATTGTCGCAATTAAAAAGAGAATTATATAATATTTTGTGCCTACAAATTGGTTACCTAAAATCCATACTACCACTTCTTCAGGAATAAGCCACATCACAAGTGCAGGAATTGGCACAATAAATAACGCATAAAACGCCCATTTATGAATATGACTCACATTAATTCTTTTCTGTTTTAATGCCTCATAAAAATATGGGAGCGTTGCTTTATTTAAGGCTTGAATGACAATAGCTAAAATAAATGCAATTTGCGCACCCATTGCGTATAAGCCTAAATCTGCTTCGCTAAATTTATGGAAAATAAAAATACGATCTAGCTGCCCTTTTAAGAAAATGCTTGAATGGTGCAAAATTAACGGCAAACCAAAGCCCATTAAATAAAATAGGGCGGTTTTATAGCGAGTAATGCTTAATTTTTTTATTTTGCTTTTTTTAGCATAAAGCAGGTAAGCGATGAAAAAGACTAACGCATTGCTGATTAAAATCGCCAAAATCCGCTTTTCAACCAAATCTGTTTTAAAATATTCCATCATCGCAACAGTAATAACTGCTGAAAAAACAGCGGACATTAACTGAATGGTTGCATAAGAAACCGCCTGTTTTTGGCACTGCCTAACGCTTAATTGCACATTCAAAAAGGATTGAAACATCGCCCCTATCGCCACATAAGCAATGATTTCAGATTTAAAATACCAACAGCCTAATAGAATAATACTCGTTGCAAAAAGCGTGTATAAATATCCCGTTGTCAGTACTAAATTGAGCGAACGTTTGCCATAGAAATAGAAATAGCGGGCTACTGCTCCATCTTGGCTAAGTCCGATAAAAATCACAAACAAAGCGGAGAACGTTTGGTAATAAGAAAGCTCCCCATAGCCCTCCACCCCTAATTTTCGGGAGAAGTAGGGTAAGAGCAAGAAAGGAATTGACTTAGAAGCCAATTCCCCGATTAAGTAAATAACGCCGTCTTTAACTGCTTTCATAATTGAAAATTATTCTAATTTTTTGACCGCTTGTTAAAAGCTCACATCATAAAATCCTTTCGGCTGGCTGTTTTTGCTATCCGCCAAGAATTTTTTGATGGCATTGTAAGCCTTTTCCATTGCGTTGTCTTGAAAATATGGATTAGTCATCTCAGACAAGCGGTTTTGGAACTCTGCAGAAATTAATTTTTCAATGCCTTGAACAATGGACTGTTCATTGCTTTCTACATCAATAACTGTTTCGCCACGCACTCTTCCTTGCTGGCGATTGCCAATATTAAGTGTTCCCACACCACAGCTCGGAGCTTCAATCAAGCCTGATGAACTATTGCCAATTAAGCCTTGAGAATATTTAATCAAGGCTAAATATTCCTCTGGTTTTACAGAGGTGAAAAACTTAAATTGGTTTTCGTCGGTATAGGCTTTAAAACGGGCGTAAATTTGCTCAGAATTAGTATCTGAATTTGAGCCGATAAACACAAATTGGTATTTGTCTTTAAACTGCTCAAAGGCATTTAAAAGTGCCTCAATTTGATCTAATACTGATACATCCGTTAAAGTTTCAGGGTGGAAAACCACCAAGAAATACGGTGTGTTTGGAATGCCTAACTGCTCAACTAATTCCGCTTTGGTTGGCAGCACTAAGCCTAAACTATTTTCTGCCCCAAGCGAGCCAGTATTCACCACATTTTCTGGCAATTCACCCATTTGGATCACACGCTGTCTATATTCTTCCGTTGAAGTTAAATGCAATTTAGACATTTTGGTAATGCAGTGGCGAATAAATTCATCATAATTGCCTAAAGTTTGCTCGCCACCGTGCAAATGAATAAGAGACAGATTATGCATTGCCGCCGCTGTTGCCACCGCTAACATTTCATAGCGATCACCTAACACAATAACCGCATCATATTTATGTTGTTGAAAATGCTCACCGAATTTATCCAAACATTCCGCCATAGAGTGAATAATCGTTTGATTATTTTCACTATTTAAGGTAAGCGGAATGCGAGCGGCTATCTCAAATCCATCTTGTTCAATCACAGTAACTGTGTTGCCATATTGCGGAGCAAGGTGCATTGCGGTTACCACAAGCGAGAAATTAAGCTCGGGATCTTGCTCTAATTTTTTTAATAAACGCTTAACAATGCCGTACTCTGCACGCGAGCCTGTAATATATGCGATATTTTTCATTTACTTTAATTCTTCTTCCAAAATAGCGGTTAATTTTTCGTAACCTTTTGCATTTAAGTGTAAGCCGTCATCACTGTAATTGAGATCTAACTTGCCGTATTTATCACTAAAGGCTTTATCCAACCCAATCCATTTTACCGATAAATTATCTTTCAGATATTGATTTAACAAGCGAATGTCATTGTTATTGCGATCTGCCCTAAATGCCGTTGGGGTAATTTCTAAGAATGAAATCTCAATATCGGCACGGATTGCTTTTAATCGATTAATTAAATGATTGATGTCCGCAAGAATTTTCTCATCGCTCCAACCTTGGCGAACAAGATCATTTGTACCAAACATCAATACCACTTCTTTCGGTAAAGCCGAAATTAAACCTTTATCTAAAATCAGCTCGTTATATTCTTTTGTTGAAATACCTGCAATGCCTAAGTTATTGACTGCTTTGCCGTTTAAATGTTCAATATGCCAATACTCAATAATAGAGTGACCGATAAGTGCAATTTCTTTGACTTCGTTGAAATTCTCTTTTTTCATTAAAATTGAACGCTTGATGGTTTCAAGCAAGATTTTTTCTTTATTGCGTTGTTGCAGAATAAAGTAGAAGCACTCAAAATCTTGGCGATCATCAATATCAATCGAAACATCTTTATCCATAAAATAGGCAAGACATTTCGCTCCGTAGAAGTGCTTTTGCTCTAGGTAAGCGGTCGGTTTTGCCGAAAAAATTGCACCATTTGGCGAATATTCAGGGCGATAAAGCTGGCGTGCATAATTTGAATAATCCAGCTGGAAGTGTTTTAAACTTTCATCTTCTTCAATCACACGGGTAAGCGTAGTCGGTTTATGGGCATCAGATACCGATACGATGAAATCAAACTTATCAAAGTTACGCTCAAACTTCTCGCAACATTCTTGAATATGCTGTGCGGTTCTTAACGGCGATGTTGGCTGAAGTAGCACAAAATAGTCAAAATCAACGTGTTTATATTGATTTAATACATCTTCGATTACCACAAACGAACTCGCTTTATCACTGGCTAAATGCTCGGCACGTTTGATAAATTCAATCGGATAATGAGACAGTAAATCAATATATTCTTGCGAATCTGTACTCACAATGATTTTATCAAACTGCTTAGACTCAATCGCCGCTTCAATCGAATAAGCCATTAGGGGCTTACCATATGCCAACAATACATTTTTATTTGGTAAGCCTTTTGAGCCAGCACGGGCTGTAATAATTGCAATTTTTTTCATAAATTTGACCGCTTGTTATCTAAAAATAATGGAGCTTTCGCCCCATCACTATATGCCATTACATCTGATTTGCAAAACGAGAATCTTGAATAAGTTGATCTTCTTCAAAATCGTGTTGCGCTTCTTTTCCTAACACATCATACCAGAACATCGGGCTAATGCCATTGCCTGGGCGTTTGGTTGTAATGTTATCTACTGTAAAAATTTCACCTTTTTGAATTGGACGAGCCGCAATAATGGATTTTCTCGCCACAATTTTATTTTTAGCTTCAGAGTTTGTTACTAACTTTTCGGAAGAACCAAGTGATTTCTCTACCGCACGAATGCCTTCACATAATAATTTCAGTTCATCTGGCGTAACAGAAGCTTTATGATCTGGACCTTCAAAGTTTTTATCTAACGTAAAATGTTTTTCAATAAAGGTAATGCCATAAGGCACTGCCGCCAAGCCTGCAAAATAGCCCGCTGAGTGATCGGAAAAACCTAAGCTATATTCGCCGAACTCTTGCTTAAGTTGATGGAAGGCGTTTAGGTTCACATCTTCGTAAGGGGTTGGGTACTCAGTATTACAATGTAAAATGGTAATATCTTTTTTCGCCACACCATTACCTTCTAATACTTTTAGTGAGGCTTTAGTTTCTTCAATGGTTGCCATTCCCGTTGAAATCACAATGGTTTTACCTTCAATCGGGAGTCGAGCAATTTTTTCTAAATATGGCAAATTGGTTAATTCACCTGATGGAATTTTCCACACTTTTTGTTGTTGGCTTGCTAAGAAATCAATCGATTCAAAATCAAATGGCGTAGAAAACACTTCTAAACCAAGTGAACGAGCATAGGCTTCTAATTTTACAAATTCATCATAAGGCAACTCTAATTTACGCGTCATCTCTAACTGAGAATCTGCCTTACCTGTAGTTACTTTTTGATACTCTGCTTTAGGGGCATATTTAGAAATCAATTTATCTGCTTTGAAAGTTTGGAATTTAACCGCATCAACACCGCACTCTTTTGCTACATCCACCATTTTTTTGGCTAAAGCAGGGTCGCCATTATGGTTACAACCGATTTCTGCCACAATAAATACATTTGCCATTATTTTATATCCTTAATATATTTTGCAGGAACACCCGCCACCACAGTGCGAGGCTCTACATTTCTAATTACGACCGCACCAGAGCCAACTAATGCACTTTCACCAATTCTTAACTGACCGTTGATCACAGACGAACTACCTACAAACACATAATCTTCTACAATCACATCGCCATTCAGTGTCGTATTGGTTGAAATATTGCAGTGATTGCCGATAAAACAGCCGTGTTCAACCAGCGATTTGGTATTAATAATCACATTATCCCCCACTGTTACGCCACTATTTAAAATCGCCATTTTGCCGACAAATACGCCAATTCCGAGAGTAGAATTTTTTGATACCAATGCAGTTTTATCTACCACATTAATAATTTTACATCCCAGTTGTTGCAATTTAAAAAATTTCTCCAAACAGTGTGCATTATCGCCAATACTAATAAAATAACTATAATTCTCACGTTCTGCAAAATCTTGTATTGCTGATGCGAGAACAGGATACCCTAAATGCTTACTGCCTTCAGGCTTAAAATTATCAATAAAACCATAGAATTCATATTGCTCAAAATCGAGTGAATCTAGTACCGATTTTGCATAACCACCCGCACCAATTAAAATCACTTTTTCTTTTGTAGATCGCTGTTGCATATTAATTCCTCTCTTCTTTATCTATCAGGAACACTCTCCAAATGGAGTTTGTTAATACTTTTCCATACGGAAAAATAGACAATTTTCCGATAATCTAGGAAAATAAATATTTATTTACCCATCTTTACGATAAATCAATTTTATGTTTGAACTAATTAAACTCATTACTGCAATGATCCTACCGCCATTTAATATTATTCTATTGTGGCTGCTGGCATTAATTTTCTTCGCTATAGGCTATAAATATTCAGCCTATTTTTTTGCCTTTCTTGGCATTGCTATTCTATATATTTTCAGTATTCCTTATACCTCACAAAAGTTAGGCTATTCCTTACTTGAAGGGGAAGAGCCAACTATCGAGAAATACAAAACAGCCCAAGCCATCGTGGTATTAGGCGGAGGATTGCGAGATAGCCAAGAGTTATTTGGTAAACTCGCAATTACAGGCATTCCATTAGAAAGAATGCGTTATGCTGCCTACTTACATAAAGAAACCGGCTTACCCATTTTAGCCACCGGCAGCAGCCCAAACGGTACTTCTGAAGCAAAAGTGATGGCAGAGGAATTTAAAACATTTTTTAATATTGAAACCAAATGGCTGGAAAATAAGGCGAAAACCACTAAAGAAAATGCGATTTTCAGCCGTGAAATTTTAGAAAAAGAGAACATCAATAAAATTATTCTAGTAACCAACCAATGGCATATGAAACGAGCAGAAATGCTCTTTACCCAACAAGGGTTTGAAGTGTTACCTGCAAGTGTTGGTTCAGGCGATACTCCCAGCCATTACAAGCTCAACTTTATGCACTTTATCCCACAAGCAGGGGCAATGAATAGCAATATGCTGGCATTGAAAGAATGGATTGGGTATTGGAAGGAGGGTAGATAACAAATAAGGCAGGTTAAACCCTGCCTTATCACTTTGTAAAAAAACATAGAAAATCAACCGCTTGCTTATTTTCTTTTTACCCAATCTCCTGCGGATCAATATCCAAACTTAGTCTAATATTCGTAGGAATATCTAAACCCTCTTTTTCTTGATCAAACCAATCAAGTAGCTGTTGCAAAGCATTTCTGGTTGGGTGTTGGAGTAACAACAACCAGCGGTAAAAGCCTGCTTTCTTTGCCATTGGAGCAGAAAATGGGGGGATAAGTTGGAAACCTTGCCAATTTTGTTGCTGGATTTTCTGTTGAAAATACTCCGCCAATTGTTCAAGTAGTTTTAACGTTTGCTCGTTATTTTTTCCTGTCGCTTTAAATAGCACTTGGGAAGAAAACGGTGGTAATGCCATTATTTGTCGCATTTTTAGGGCTTCTTTGGCAAATTCGCTGTAGCCTTGTTCTAGCAAGGTTTTGAGTAATGGGTGTTCTGGATAGTGCGTTTGTAGTACCACTTCGCCTTTTTTTTCTGCTCTCCCTGCTCTGCCTGCTACTTGCAAGTAAAGTTGAGCCAGTTTTTCTTCCGCCCGGAAATCGGTGGAGAAAAGGGCTGAATCCACATTGACAATCGCCACCAGCGTAACATTTGGGAAGTGATGCCCTTTTGCCAACATTTGCGTACCAATTAAAATTTGGCTTTTCCCCTCTCGAATATCAGTCAAATGATTTTCTAATGAGCCTTTTCGTGAAGTGGAATCACGATCAATTCGGGTTACTTGATAAGTGGGGAATTGCTCATTAAGCACTTGCTCAAGCTGTTCTGTACCAACACCTGTGGTAATCAAATTGGTTGAGCCACAATGCCCACATTGGCGAGGGATCACTTTTTGTGTCGCACAGTGATGACAACGTAGCACACGCTGTTTTTGATGATAAGTAAAAGGCTTGTTACACGCCTCACACTCGCAAATCCAGCCGCATTCGTGGCAAAGCAGCACAGGGGCAAAGCCTCTTCGATTTAAAAACAACATCACTTGGTTGCCTTGCTCTAAATGATGTTTCATCATTGAAAGTAAGCGTTCAGACAAGCCTGCGGTAACTCTTTGAGTTTTTAAATCAATAATGTGTTGATTGGCTATTTGAGCACTGCCTGCCCGAGCGGTCAATTCCAACTCAATAAATTTGCCATTTTGCACATTTTGCAAGCTCTCAAGGCTTGGTGTAGCTGAGCCTAGCACAATGGGAATATTGGCATTTTTGGCTCTAACCACCGCCAAATCCCGTGCGTGGTAACGCCAGCCATCTTGTTGTTTGAATGAGCTGTCGTGTTCTTCGTCCAAAATAATCGCCCCCAATTTCTTAAATTGAGTAAAGAGGACGGAACGTGTACCGATAACAATCGCACTTTCGCCATTTTTAGCTCGAAGCCACGCATTCAGACGTTCAGTTTCATTCATATTGGAATGTAAAACGTCAATTTCCACATTAAAGCGAGCTTTAAAACGTTGTACCGTTTGTGGTGTTAGTCCAATTTCAGGCACAAGCACAAGCACCTGCCGGTTGCGTTTTAGCACGGTTTCGATAAATTGCAGGTAAACTTCGGTTTTACCCGAACCCGTTACCCCATTCAGTAAAAAAGTAGCAAACTCATTTTGCACATTTAAACGGCTAACTACTAAGGTTTGCTGTTTATTCAAGGTGAGACGATTTTGCACATTCACTAACGGCAATTCGCCAAGCGATTGTTGCCACAATTGCGGAATAAAAGGCACATCAATTTTCTCAACATAACCTTTCTCTAATAATCCTTTCCACGCAGAAGGGCTACAAACGGTCGGTTTTTCAAAAAATTTTGCAAATTCGGCAAGTTCAGTTAAAAGCTCAACCTGTTTTTTGGCTTTTTTGTTTTCACCGATAATTAAGGATTTTCTTCCTTGTTCCGTTACCACAAAATAATCGGGTTGGGAGCGTTCGGTAGAATCGCCATTACGAAGTTTGACGGGCAAAGCACTGTTTAATACTTCGCCTATTGGGGCGTGATAATAGCGAGCAGCCCAAGTAAGCAGCTGCCACATTTCATCATCGAAAAGAGTATCTAAATCTAATACGTTTTTAATCGGTTTAAGTTTATCAATTGGCACATCACTCGTTTGCGGAAAATCAACCACAATGCCGATTTTAGTTTGCCTGCCGAAAGGTACAACAACCCTGCTGCCCTTACCGGCATTCAGCTCGTCAGGCAGTAAGTAGTCAAAAAAACGATGCAACGGCACATTCAGTGCCACTCTGATTAATCTCACTTCTCTAAACCAATTTTGATTGCAAGCCCGATAAATATCGAGCCGCAGATTTTATTTAACCAATTTCCAAAGGTTTGATTATGCCGTAAAAAACGCCCAACAGGTGCAGCGGCTAAGACTAAAATACTTACCCAAATAATGCTGGTGGATAAAAACGTTAGCCCCAACAGCATAAAAGGTATTTTCCAAATTACTGGATACAAACTGCGGCAATAACGCCAAGAAAAAGAGCAATACTTTCGGGTTTAATAGATTGGTAATCAACCCTTGACGGAATATCTTCCATAGAGGAAGTTTGTCTAGATTGATTTTCTCTAACACCAACGGCTCTCGCCACATTTTAATGCCGAGATAGCAGAGATAAATTGCCCCTGCGTATTTCAGAAAATTAAATAAAGTGGGCGAATGTGCCACAATGCCTGCAAGCCCGAGTGAAACCGCAAGAATATGGCATAAAATGCCTGCTAGAATGCCGAATGAAGACATTAAGCCCGACTTTTTCCCCTCAGCAATAGTGCGAGTTAAAATATAGATTGTATCCGAACCCGGGGTAAGATTTAGCAGAATACAAGCGGTCAAAAATCCCCAATAATTTACAATATCACTCATTGTTCACACTCAATTTACGTTTACGCTGCTGACGAAGAGCAAACATACCATCTAACACCAAAAATAAAATCGAAATGAGTAGGCAGATCATTAAGATATACGATTCACTTGCAAGTCTTTCACCAATTAAGAAAGAAACCACCAACATCAATAGAGGCTCAACATAGCCTAATAAACCAAGCAAATTAAAGGGTAAAATCATGCTGGCTAGCGTATAGCTAATCAGTGCAGTGCCACTAATTAAACCCAGTAATGCAATAAAATAGTAAATATTAGGGTTTTGCGTTTCGACATATTGCATATCAGTTTGAGAGATAAAATAGCACGCTATAGGGAGCAAATATACAATTTCTACCACAAAACTATGTAAATGACTTAAGCCAAATTTTCGGCGAAGGTAAAAATAGATTGGGTAACCAGTGCAAACAAATAAACTTGCTATCGAAATTTTTCCGGTAAACAAAATATTACTCACCACACCAACGAAAGCCACAATAATAGCCAACCATTTATTAAAGGAAAGCGTTTCTTTATAGACCACTTTGCCAAATGCCACCATAATAATCGGCATTAATAGATAGCCCATTGAAACCTCAATCGCTTTGCCGCTATTAGGAGCCCATAAAAACAGCCACATCTGCCCGCCCACAATAGATGCTGTAATTAAAATAACAAGCAATAAATGGGGTTCTCGCTTGAGCCTTTGGAGAAATTCAATAAATTCGTTTTGTTTTTTAAAAAGGTATAAGGCAAGGAAAAGAAAAGGGATCGTAACCAGCATACGAATGCCGAAAATGCTCACACCTGCCAGCGGTTTTAGAAAGATCGCCAAATAGTACATACAGCCGAATAACACAGAGGCTGAAAGAGATAAAAGAATGCCTTTTAACATAGTGATAAGAAAGTAATTATTTTTTAATTTTTCAAATCTCCCCTCCCCCTCTTTTCTAAAGAGGATTGTCGAGTTCTAAATAAATGAATAATGTTCGGAGGTAGGGGCGGGTCCAGTGCCCGCCCGCAAATTAATATCGTTAGCGGACAGGCACAGGACCTGTCCCTACTGATATTATAGAACTTACAACCCTGCTTTTATAAAGTGGGGTAAAGGGAGATTCGACTTAGTCTTGACGATAGGTTTTCAAGAAATTCGCAAGGCGACCGATTGCCTCTTCAATTTGATGTGCATAAGGCAAGGTTACCACACGGAAATGATCCGGCTTATGCCAGTTAAAGCCCGTGCCTTGTACTAATAAGACTTTTTCTTGTTGCAACAAATCGTAAATAAATTTTTGGTCATCTTTTATGCCGTACATTTCGGTATCAATTTTCGGGAACATATACAACGCCCCTTTCGCTTTCACACAGCTAATACCTGGAATTTGCACTAATAAATCGTGCATTTTGTTACGTTGCTCTAATAAGCGACCGCCCGGCAATACAAATTCATTAATGCTTTGATAACCACCTAATGCAGTTTGAATCGCGTGCTGCATTGGCGTGTTCGCACATAAACGCATTGAAGCCAGCATATCCAAGCCTTCAATAAAACCTTTAGCTTGATGTTTCGGCCCGCTTAACACCATCCAACCTTGACGGAAACCCGCCACACGGTAAGCCTTTGATAAACCGTTGTAAGTAACGGTTAATAAGTCAGGGGCAAGTGCTGCAATGTGGTGATGAACCGCACCATCATAAATAATTTTTTCATAGATTTCGTCTGCAAAAATAATCAGATTATGCTGACGAGCAAGCTCTGCAATTTCAAGTAAAATTTGACGGCTATACACCGCACCCGTTGGATTATTTGGGTTGATGACTAAAATCCCTTTTGTACGAGGAGTGATTTTTGATTTAATATCTTCAATATCCGGGAACCATTCATTTTCTTCATCGCACAGATAATGCACCGCTTTACCGCCAGCCAAAGTTGAGGCGGCTGTCCATAACGGATAATCAGGCATAGGAATCAAAATTTCATCCCCATCATTGAGTAATGCTTGCATCGACATCGTAATCAGCTCAGAAACACCATTACCGATGTAAACATCGTTCACGTCCATTCCACGCATACCTTTTGATTGATAATACTGCACAATCGCCTTACGAGCTGAATATAAACCTTTTGAATCGCAATAACCTTGTGCTTTCGGTAAATTACGAATAACGTCCACCAAAATTTCATCCGGTGCTTCAAAACCAAATGGAGCAGGATTACCAATATTTAATTTTAAAATTTTATGCCCTTCTTCTTCTAAACGGAGAGCTTCTTTATGAATTGGTCCGCGAATATCGTAACGAACCTGTGCTAATTTATCTGACTTGGGAAAACGTTCCATTGCTAACTTCCTATATGATTAATTCTGCTATTTCCGCATACGATTGTTTAAAAAATCGATACTTTGTAATGAATTTGCAAACATTACTCTAATTTGAGAGGAAAAAAAAGAGGAAATACGTTAAAATGATGACCTTTTTTTAAATCAGCTAAAAACAAGCGGTATAATTTTTTCATTCTTTTGCAAATGTCTATTTTTAACCAATTAAAACAAGAGCTTATAAAAATTTATTCAAAAATAGGAAAAGGAGAAGGCTTAATCAGCATTCAAGCCTCCGTACCACTATTTGAAGAAAATCTACCGCTACTTGGTTGGTTAAAAGCACAAAATCAGCACTATCCACACTTTTTTCTACAATATCGTGATAAAGATGAGACAATTGCAACTGTGGGAGCAATTCGTCAATTTCATACCCTAGAAACCGCACAAGCCTTTATTCAACAACATAATTTGCCTCTAATCGGTGGATTACAATTTGAAGGTTACACTCAGTTTATTTTGCCTCAATTCACCTTAGTAAAAAATCAGCAAAATTTGATCGCTTGTTTCTATCTCGATAGCGATAATATGGCGCAACAAGCGGTTGTTTTTGCACAATTTATTGCAAATTTTGAGCATATTGAAGAATTGAGCTTGCCCGATAATCCGTTGCAATCCGTTGCAGCAGCCAGCAGTTTTGAGCAATGGGAAAGCAATATCAACAAAGCGATTTGTGCTATTGGACAAGGCGAATTTCAAAAAGTGGCATTGGCAAACGCCATCCGTCTGCATTTTGAAAATCCGATTTGCAGCTATGATCTGATTGCACAAAGTCGCCAAATCAATCAAGGTTGCTACCATTTCCTCTGGGCTGAAAGTGCAGAGGTTGCGTTCATTGGTTCAACCCCGGAGCGTTTATATCAACGCAAAGACAAGCAATTTTTTACTGAAGCTCTCGCCGGTACAGTAGCAGTTACACCAAGTGAAACCCAAACAGAACTGAATGCACAATGGCTATTAAGCGACCCGAAAAATATCCACGAAAATCAATTAGTTGTTGATGATATTGAGAGCAATCTTTCCGATTGTGTTACTGAATTTAAAGTATCTGAAGCGAAAATCAAACGGTTGCACAATGTCCAGCACTTACGCCGCCAAATTCAAGCTACGCTAAAACAAGGTGTTTTTGATAGTGATTGCTTAAGTCGTATTCACCCCACTGCCGCTGTAGCTGGGCTTCCTCGCCCAAAAGCAAAACAATTTATCACTGAAAATGAACCCTTTACCCGCCATTGGTACGCTGGCACTTTAGGGGTAATGAGTAATGGTGAAGCCGAATTTTGCGTAACACTCCGTTCTGCCTTAATTTCACAAAATTCAATTACGCTTTATGCAGGGGCTGGCATTGTAGAGGCGTCAGATCCACAATCGGAATGGCAGGAAATTAAACGTAAATCACAAGGTATCGCTAAATTATTGAATATTGATTTAGTAACAAAAGGGGATCTGTAAGGCAGACTTTCAGAACTTAAGCTCTTAATTATTTATTTCTCTATTTTCATTTCCATCTTCCTAAAAAAATACATTATCGCTACAAAATTAGTAGTGGATATTCCCATAATTAAAAAATTTTCATTAGAGAAACGTTTACGTAAGACTCCTCAGACCACTCATTCTTATTTTATATAAAAAATGTGATAGACTCCTCGCAGTTTCGTTTTTATATTTAAGGAATAACTGAATGAAATTCAATAAAAAATTAATTTTAACATTTGCTGCAACCTTAGTTTTAAGTGCTTGCGGAGGGAGCGGTAGCGGAGGTTCGTCTTCAACACCGAGCCAGTCCAAACCAGTACTAGAAACACAAAATGCTTCTCAGGCACAAAATGCTTCTCAGGCACAAAATGCTTCTCAGGCACAAAATGCTTCTCAGGCACAAAATGCTTCTCAGGTAGAAAATGCTCCTCAGGTAGAAAATGCTCCTCAGGTAGAAAATGCTCCTCAGGTAGAAAATGCTCCTCAGGTAGAAAATGCTCCTCAGGTAGAAAATGCTCCTCAGGTAGAAAATGCTCCTCAAACAGAGCTTACTCCGTCCATACCAAAGCCACAATCACAAAAAATTGACGCTTCTTTTGAGAAAATTGGTTCAATAAAACTCAATAAAGACGCTCAAACTCTTGAGCTTAGTAGATTCACTTTGGTGGATAAAGCCGGTACAAAGCCAAAATTTGATGTGGTAAGCGGTAAACAAATTATTGAAGAAAAAGATTTTCTCGTATTAAATTTGGCTGATATTAATGCTGAACAACTCTCTAGCGATTTTCTTATCCGCAGTAGCGATGAGCTATTCTATGGCTACTATAACGATACAAATAGCAAAAACCTTGTCGATGCTGCCGATAAATTCAGTCAATATTTTGTCGTGTATGATGAGAAACGAGTAAATAATAATATCTCTGATAAATTAACAGCAACTTACCATAAAAAAGAAGGATTTGTATATGGTTCAAATCCACATACTAAAGAATTTGCCGCACGTATCAGCAAATTGGGTGATGTAGAAATCCAATTTAAAGATGGTGTAGCAACTGGAAGAGTGAAAGATGGAAACTCAGATATCTTTAATATTACTGGTAACACTAAGCAGTTAGAAATTGCACCAACAGAGGGTAACCCAATTATTATGGCAATTTTAACCCAAAATCAAAAAAGCTATACTCCAGGAATGGAAAAAGCAATTATGGAAACTAAGTTTATTGATTCAAAGGCTGGTAATTCCGACCAAAAATACTTTATCGGTGAAGCAAAAAGCGAGAACTGGCAAGCTATAATGGTTAGCGAGAAACAATAAAGTTATCTTCTGCTTAAAACTGAAATAAAAAGACTGAGTCTGGATAATACCGGCTCAGTCTTTTAAATTGTAGAAAATCATCTTCTAACTTCTGCTTACTCAATCCCCACAATTTTATGCGTTTGGATACTTAGCTGCCATCTAGGCTTATTTGGACGCTGATTTAATAACCCAATCTGGGTGATGGTTTCCAGCAAATTCATTTTGCCATCGATTTCACAAGGTGAAAGGTAATAATGTTCTGCCCGAATTTTGCTTTCTATCTCTTCACAAAATGCTTGTACTTCACCATCAACAACAATACGAACCTCATTTGCAAATTCAATGCAACGGCGTTGATATTTATCCTGATATATTCGCTTAGGGCTAGTGGCGATATAAATTGTGCCACTTGGCTTTCACGTTCGTTGTGTAAATCGTAGATAAAGGCGTGATCCATTGAATCTAAAATATGGGTTTTCACTATTGCCTTCAGATCCGAATAATCCATCAACATTCCACGTTTTGCTCCTTCTTGGAACAGCTCTCCCGCTACTTCAACTTGCAATTTATAAGTATGTCCGTGCAGGTTTTGGCATTTTCCATCGTGTCCATCAAGCATATGTGCCATATCAAAACTAAATTCTTTTGCAATTTTAAACATTGGATTGTCCTATTTCCGCCAAATATTCATTCAAACCTTTTTCTCGCAAAATGCAACTCGGGCAGTCGTGGCAACCGCCTTCAATTCCTAAATAACAAGTGTGGGTATGCTCACGAATATAATCAAAAGCCCCTAATTTATCGGCTAATGCCCAAGTTTCTTTTTTGGTGAGATACATTAATGGTGTACGAATATTGAAGTTATAATCCATTGCTAAATTCAGCGTAACATTCATCGATTTCACGAATACATCTCGGCAATCCGGATAGCCACTAAAATCGGTTTCACACACACCGGTAAAGATAGTTTGGATGCCCTGCCCTTTAGCATAAATGGCGGTATAAAGCAGAAAAAGTGCATTACGCCCATCAACAAAGGTATTTGGCGTATCGCCTTGTTGTTTGATTTCAGCATTATCATCCATTAACGCATTGGTGGTAATCGCTTTAATCACAGAAGTATCAATGAGCGTTTGTTTCACGCCTAAATCTTTTGCGATCCATTCAGCTTTTTCAAGTTCAATAGAATGGCGTTGCCCATATTGGAAAGTAAGCACTTCCACATTTTCCTTACCAAATTCTGCAATGGCTTGAAATAAGCAAGTGGTGGAGTCTTGACCGCCTGAAAAAATCACAACGGCTTTTTTGTTTTGAGATGTCATTTTGTGTCCTTAGTTTTTTTGCGTGGGAGGTTTTCGAACCACGGAATAACAAATACAAGCGGTTGTATTTTGCTTATATTTTGCGAAAGGCGGCATTTTACAAAGAATTAGGTAAAATGGCTATTTAAATCACATAAACTATCGCAATAAATTGCAGAATTTACTTTCTCTTGTACCTAAAATTAACTAGAATTGAGCAAGTGATTATTAAAAGGAAGATTAAAATGCTCTCACCGAAAAATTTAGAAGCCATTGCTCAACAATTACACAATGCGTTACCCCAAAGTCTAAAAAATGTAGGTAACGATCTAGATGAAAAATTCAAACAAATTCTACAAGCTCAGCTTGCTCGCCTTGATGTAGTAACCCGTGAAGAGTTTGATGTTCAATCACAAGTTTTACTTCGCACGCGCGAGAAATTAAATGAATTAGAAAAGCGTCTTGATGAATTAACTAAAGATGCTCAATCCTAAACCGATTTGAATTTGTAAATTCGTAAAAGGAAATAAAAAATGCAGAAAATCAATCCTGTTCAAACCTTTGCTTGGAATGCTTTGACTCAGCATAAAGCAGATAACCTCTCCATTCCTCAACTTTTCGCTGAAGATGCCAGCCGTTTTGATAAATATTCCCTTCGTTTTGAAAACGAATTGCTGGTCGATTTTTCTAAAAATGCGATTAATGACAAAACCCTTACCCTGCTTCGCCAATTAGCAAATGAATGCGGTTTGGATTCAGCTAAAAATGCGATGTTCTCGGGTAAGAAAATCAACCGCACAGAAGATCGTGCTGTTTTACACGTTGCGTTGCGTAACCGTGCTAATACGCCAATCGCTGTTGATGGTAAAGATGTAATGCCAGAAGTAAATGCCGTATTAGCTAAAATGAAAGATTTCTGTGAGCGCGTTATTTCAGGAGAATGGAAAGGTTACACGGGCAAAGCAATTACTGATGTGATTAATATCGGTATTGGTGGCTCAGACTTAGGCCCTTATATGGTAACAGAGGCTCTACGCCCTTACAAAAACCATCTGAATATGCACTTTGTGTCGAATGTTGATGGTACTCACATCGCAGAGGTATTACGCAAGTTAAACCCTGAAACCACTTTAGTGTTAGTCGCTTCAAAAACCTTTACCACGCAAGAAACAATGACCAATGCCCTTTCTGCCCGTAAATGGTTATTAGATTCAGCGAAAGATGAATCAGCGGTGGCAAAACATTTCGTGGCACTTTCAACCAATGCGAAAGAAGTCGAAAAATTTGGTATTGATACCGCAAATATGTTCGAGTTTTGGGATTGGGTAGGCGGTCGCTATTCACTTTGGTCTGCGATTGGCTTATCTATCGCCCTTTCTCTTGGTTTTGAAAACTTTGAGCAACTTCTTGCGGGTGCTCACGCAATGGATCAGCACTTCCTATTAACACCAATTGAGAAAAATATTCCAACCACATTGGCTTTAGTGGGAATTTGGAATAACAACTTCTTAGGGGCAGAATCTGAAGCGATTTTACCTTACGATCAATATATGCACCGCTTTGCGGCTTATTTCCAACAAGGTAATATGGAATCAAACGGTAAATTTGTTGGACGTGATGGTAAACCAGTTACCCATCAAACAGGACCAATTATTTGGGGCGAGCCGGGTACGAATGGACAGCACGCATTCTATCAATTAATCCATCAAGGCACTAAATTAATTCCTTGTGATTTTATTGCTCCAGCTCAAACGCATAATCCGTTAAGCGATCATCACAACAAACTACTCTCTAACTTCTTTGCCCAAACCGAAGCTCTGGCATTTGGTAAATCAAAAGAAGTGGTAGAAAAAGAGTTTTTAGAGGCAGGCAAAACCCTTGAGGGAGTCGCTGAAATTGTCCCATTTAAAGTGTTTACAGGTAATAAACCGACCAACTCTATCTTGGTACAAAAAATCACGCCTTATAGTTTAGGTGCATTAATTGCAATGTACGAACATAAAATTTTCGTACAAGGTGTCATTTTCAATATCTACAGCTTCGACCAATGGGGTGTGGAATTAGGTAAACAACTGGCTAACCGCATTTTACCAGAGCTAGAAAATAATGAAGAAATTACCAGCCACGACAGCTCAACCAATGGCTTGATTAATCAGTTTAAGGCTTGGAGATAACAACAAGCAGTTAAATTTCGCTAAAATTTTGCAATGAGCAATCCATAAAACAAAAGCGGACAAATCTGTATTTGATTTGTCCGCTTTATTATTGATATTAGCTTATTAGGCTTTTTCTACTTCAAGTCGCTCAAAGGCTAATACTTTACTTTCTAATTTTCTTAAAAGCACCGTCATAATGCCTGTAATCACTAAATAGATCACACCAGCCATTCCGTAAATGGTAAGAGCATCATACTCCGTGCCATATAATTGGCGAGCGTAGCCCATAATATCCATAATCGTAATGGTTGAAGCAAGCGATGTGCCTTTGAAAACTAAGATAATTTCATTACTGTAAGAGGGTAAAGCACGTTTTAGTGCATAAGGAATTAAAATTTTGAGCGTATCTAAACGGCTTAAACCCAATGCAGCACAGGTTTCCCATTGCCCTTTAGGAATAGCTTTTACCGCACCGTGAAACAGTAATGTGGTATATGCAGCACTGTTTAGTGATAATGCCAATACCGCACAGAACCAAGCATCTGAAAATAGTCCCCACGCTGCACTTTGAGTAATCCACTCAAATTGTCCCGGCCCATAATAAATTAAGAAAAACTGAACGAGCAATGGTGTTCCTGTAAATAGCGTTAAGAAACCATTCACAAGCCATTTTACTGGTCTATTTTCCATTGAGAGCAGGAAAGTAAGGCTTACCGCTAACACAAAACCAATCACCAACGCCACTGCCATTAACGCAAGGCTGGTTGGAATACCCTGTGCAATTACGCTTAAATATTCTTGCCACATATTATCTGCCTCCTCTTTCAAAACGAGTAAAACGTAATTCAAGACGGCGAATAACAACTTGGCTGATTAAGGTAATAGCCAAGTAAATCAAGGCAGCTAAGCCATACCAAGTAAATGGCTCGTGAGTACGGGTGTTAATTAGCTCTGTTTGACGCATTAAATCGTGAACACCAATAAGAGAAACCAATGCCGTATCCTTAAGTAACACTAACCATTGGTTGCTCAAACCCGGTAAAGCGTGTCGCCATACTTGAGGCATCACAATATTAATAAAGGTATAACTGCGGCTTAAACCAAGAGCCTCTCCAGATTCCCATTGCCCAAGCGGAATAGCTTGAATTGCACCACGCAAACTTTGTGAAGCATAAGAGGCAAAAATAAATGAGAGTGCTACAACACCACAGCCAAACGGTCCAACTTCAACATATTGCCCTGTCAGCAATTCCAATACTTCAGGTGTACCAAAATAGATTAAAAAGACAACCAGAATTTCCGGTAAACCACGCAATAATGTTAAAAAAATGCTTGTTGCTTTACGCACAACCGCCCATTTGCTCGTTTCTAATGAAACCAAAACAATAGACAGCACAAAGCCAAGCAATAAAGAACAAACCGCTAACCCTAAGGTCATTAGGGTTGCGGTATAAATTAAGGGAAGATAATCAGTAAACATCAGATTATTTTGTCATCCATTTATCGTAGATTTTTTGGTATTCGCCATTCTCTTTAATCGCTTTAATACCTTTGTTTAAGCTTTCAACTAACTCAGCTTTAGATTTGTTTACCGCAATACCTAAACCATTATCGAAGTATTTTTTATCGGTAACTTTGTCGCCAACAAAACCTAATTCAGGATTTTTGTTGAACATTTCTCTTACTACATCAGTATCGCCAAAGATGATATCAATACGTCCATTTTTCAGGTCTAAAATCGCATCTTGTAAACTTGCGTAAGATGAAGCCGTGTATTGTTTCGCTTCATTTGCGATATATTGCTGATAAGTTGTACCGTTCTGTACACCCACTTTTTTCGCCGTTTCAAGCGTTAAACCTTTATCTTTTACCGCAATGAAACTTGCTGAGCTTTCATAATATGGGTCAGAGAATAACACCTGTTTTGCACGAGCTTCTGTAATATCAATCGCTGAAATTGCCGCATCAAAACCACCACGACCTTTCATTAAACTTGGGATTAATGAGTCAAATGATTGGCTTTTGAAATGACAAGTTGCATTGATTTCTTTACAAATTGCATTGGCGATATCCACATCAAAGCCGATAATTTCGCCTTTCTCATTGGTTAATTCAAAAGGTGGGTAGCTTGGCTCCATCGCAAAAGTGATTTCTTGCTGTGCATTTGCCATTGCAGAGGTAGCAATTAAAGTTGCTAAAAATAATTGTTTCATTGTTGTGTCCTTATTTTTATTAGGAGTGTGAAAGATAATTTGCAAACGCTGCTGTTTTTGGTTGCATAAAACAACTTGCATCGCCTTGTTCAATAATTTTACCGTGTTCCATATAAACCACTTTGGTCGCCACTTTTCTGGCAACGCCAACTTCGTGAGTTACAATCACTTGAGTAATACCTGTTTGTTGAAGTTCTTTAATAATATCAACTACTTGGGCGGTAATTTCAGGGTCAAGAGCCGCTGTCGGTTCATCAAAAAGTAACACCTGCGGCTGCATCATTAACGCTCTAGCAATTGCTACACGTTGCTGCTGACCGCCAGAAAGGTGCAATGGAAAACGATCTGCAAACTCGCTTAAACGTAAACGTGCCAAGTGTGTTTTCGCACGATTTGTTGCCTCTTCTTTACTTAACCCAAGCACTTTCATCGGTGCTTCAATTAAGTTTTGCATTACCGTTAAATGCGGCCATAAATGATATTGCTGAAACACCATTCCCACTTCACGGCGTAATAAACTTACTTCTTTACTATTAGTTTTGGCAGCCAAATCGAATTTATGATTTGCGATGGCTAATGTGCCTGATTGCGGCACTTCCATTAAGTTTAAGGTACGAATTAAAGTACTTTTGCCCGCCCCACTTGGGCCAAGCAAGACGACGGTGTCGCCTTTTTCAATCTCTAAATTAATGTCAAATAAGGCTTGATTTGAGCCATAAAAGAAATTGACATTTTGAATACGAATTGCCATTCGTGAAAATCCTACTACATTTAAAATAATGAATGAATAATAATTATTTTTGCATAAATATGCAATATTTTTTTCTTTTCCAACAAAATTTTTGTAATAAAATAACACTTACATCGTCTAACATCATTAAATAACGTAATTTATTCGGAATATAAATACTGATTACGCTATAATGTTCTCCAAGATAATATAAGATAGGATTTCAATATGATTAGATACTTTTTCGCACTTCTCTTGAGTTTATTGATGATAAACTCATCTCACGCTAATCTCTTCTCTCAGCCAAAATTTCTAAAATCTGAAGAAGCCTTTGTTTTTTCAATCCAAAACGAAAATGAAAAATTACAGTTAAATTGGGATATTGCAGACAATTATTATCTTTATAAAAAAGAAATCCGCATCACGCCTCACAATATTGAGCTGGGCGACATCGCATTTCCTACTGCCGAGCAACATAACGATGAATTTTTCGGGCAGGTTGAGATCTATCGCAACCACTTAGCACTCAACGTGCCGTTTAAAGAGGTGAAAGACAATGCTTCAATCGAAGTGGAATATCAAGGCTGTACCAAAGGTTTCTGCTATCCGCCGGAACGGGTAGAACTGAAATTTGACAGCATTCTTTCTGCTACGCCCGAAGAGCTTGAGCAACAGGGAACACAAGCGGTCGAAAATAGTGAAAATTTTGCAAACGCCGATAATATGACCAAAGCAGAGCAAGATCAGCTAGCTGAAAATCTAGCCAATAATCGCTTTTCAATTTTCTGGTTTTTTGTATTAGGGGTCGGTTTAGCTTTCACACCTTGTGTGCTGCCGATGTTACCATTGCTCTCTGCAATCGTAATTGGCAATAAAAACCGCCCATCAAATACCAAAGCCTTAATGCTCAGTATTGCCTATGTGCAAGGGATGGCGGTTACTTACACCTTACTCGGCTTAATTGTGGCGGCTATCGGCTTGCCTTTCCAAATCGCCTTACAAAGCCCACCTGTGTTGATAGGTTTATCTATCGTCTTTATTCTGCTTGCCTGCTCAATGTTTGGCTTATACGAAATCCGGCTGCCAAACAGCTGGCAACAAAAACTCAATGCAATGAGCCAAAAACAGCAAGGCGGTGCGTTGGGTAGCGTGTTTTTAATGGGGATGATCGCAGGCTTAATTGCCTCTCCTTGCACCTCTGCTCCGCTTTCAGGTGCATTGCTGTATGTGGCACAAAGTGGTGATTTAGTCACCGGTGGATTAGCTCTCTATCTACTCGCACTCGGAATGGGCTTACCATTGATTTTAATTACCTTATTCGGCAACAAAATTCTGCCAAAATCCGGCGAATGGCTGCTAAAAGTGAAAGCTGCCTTCGGCTTTGTTATGCTTGCCTTACCGGTGTTCTTATTAAGTCGTGTGCTGCCAAGCCACTATGAGCCGTTTTTATGGTCAGCCCTTGCTATTGCGTTTTTGAGCTGGTTGGTGGATGCCATTCCATCTAATTCGATCATCAAAAAAATCATCAAAGGCTTATTATTACTTGCTTTAGCCATCGCCGCTAAACCTTGGGCAGATTTAGCTTGGAACGGCTCAACTGCTCAACAACAAAATACACAGCACTTAGCGTTGGAAAAAATTCAATCACTTGCAGATTTAGAGACAAAATTGACCGCTTCCAAAGGTAAAAAAGTGATGCTCGATCTCTATGCAGACTGGTGTGTCGCCTGCAAAGAGTTTGAAAAATACACCTTTAGTGACCAAAATGTTCAGCAAAAACTGAATGAAATGGTGGTACTACAAATTGATATGACGAAAAACTCGACTGAAAATACCGAGCTGATGAAACACTTTAATGTATTAGGTTTGCCAACCATTCTGTTTTTTGATGAAAACGGCAATGAAATGAGCCAATCTCGTGTTACCGGCTTTTTAGAAGCAGACAAATTCTTAGACTGGTTAAATAAACTATAAAGGAACAAAATGAACCAAGAAAACCATCAAATTGAAGATATTATTCGCATTTTTGATGAATGCTTTGCCGACGAATACAATACTCGCTTAGAACGAGGCGGCGATTATCCAATTTATTTACCTGCTTTTTTAAACGAAGACGGTGTACCAAGCGAACGCCCTTACAACGTGATTTTATTTGCTCACGGTTACTACAGCAGTGCATTGCACGAAATTGCTCATTGGCTGGTTGCTGGTGAAGAACGCCGAAAATTAGAAGATTTCGGTTATTGGTATGAACCGGACGGTAGATCAGCCGAACACCAACGTGAATTTGAAAGTGCAGAAGTAAAACCCCAAGCGATTGAATGGGTGCTGGCAACAGCCTCAGGTTTCCGCTATTTTGCAAGTGCCGATAACCTTTCAGGCAACCCGGGCGATAATTCTGCATTCAAACAGGCTGTGTACGACCAAGTAAAAATTTATGCAGAACGTGGTTATCTCCCTAAACGAGCAGAAACCTTGCGTAAAGCATTATGTGCATTCTATGGTACGCCTTATGTAATTGATTTAAAACAATTTAATATTGAACGGATTTAGTTGCAAAAATCTGAAAAAATATGACCGCTTGTCTTTACAAGCGGTTATTTCCTAATAAGAATCAGCAAATATCAGTTTTTAAACCGCAGCCTTTACCACAATTTCCACTTTCCAATTTGGGTTGGCTAGTTTTGCTTCAACAGCGGCTCTAGGTGGAGCGTTATTTGGGGCAACCCATTCGTCCCACGCACGGTTCATTTCAGCATAATCTGACATCTCTTTTAAATACACCATTGCCATTAAAATTTTGCTTTTATCGGTATTAGCTTTTGCTAGCCATTTGTCAATTTCAGAAAGCACTTGTTGAGTTTGGGTGTAAGCATCGGCTGTTTCATCAACTGGCACTTGTCCTGCCAAATAAGCCACACCATTGTGGATTGCAACTTCCGAAAAACGTTGTCCGACTTCAATACGTTGAATCATTTTATCCTCTCGTTTTTACACATTGTCCTTTATAGGCTTTATGCCCTTTAATCTCGTGTTTAATCACCATTTTATTTGTATCAAAATCCGTAACGGTAAACTCTATCACCTTATGATTTTCACTATTTGAAAGAGAATCGAACAAGTTTTCCTCAAATTGCTGCAATTCACTATCACGCTGTAATTCCGCCCAAATCTCAGAACGATGCGTACGTTGTAGAGATTCTGACATCACCCGATAAATAATTTTGCCGCTTTTTACCGTCCAATTCCCGTTTTGCTGTAAGTTATAAACAAAAATCGGCTTTTTAATCGGGTAGTGAATATCTCCCCTATTGTTCACAGTCCCATTGCCAGAAAATCTAAAGTGATCGACAGTTCGAATGTCAAAATCATTGTAATCTATCGTGCATTGCCAATTTCCGACTAACTGATTTGAATTAGAAATGGCTGATGAACAGCCTGCTAACGCAAGTGCTGATAAGCCTAAAAAAAGTAATTTTTTCATTTTATAAAAAGTATAATCTCAAAAAACAAAAGGGCGAAAAATATTTCGCCCCACCATTAAATACGAAAATTATTCTACTTTTACAATCCAACCTTCTGGCGCTTCCACATCACCAAATTGAATGCCTGTTAATTCTGCATATAGACGGCGAGTAATTGGACCAACTTCGGTTTCAGAATGGAAAACGTGGAAGTTATCTTTGTGTTGAATACCGCCAACAGGAGTAATCACTGCTGCTGTACCGCAAGCACCTGCTTCAATAAATTGATCAAGTTGGTCGATATACACATCGCCTTCAATTGCTTCCATACCTAAACGCTCTTTGGCAATATGAAGCAATGAGTATTTAGTAATACTCGGTAAAATTGATTCTGAAATCGGCGTAATGAATTTGTTATCTTTGGTAATACCAAAGAAGTTTGCAGCACCAACCTCTTCAATTTTGGTATGCGTTTTCGGATCTAGATAAATAGCATCCGCAAATTTACGAGTCGCCGAGCTTTCTTCCACTGCTAATTCGTGTGGTAATAAACTTGCCGCATAGTTACCACCTACTTTTACCCCGCCGGTTCCCATAGGAGCTGCACGGTCATATTCTGTAGTGATGAAGTTAGACGGAGCTAAACCACCTTTGAAATAAGCCCCTACTGGGCAGCAGAACACCGAGAAAATAAACTCAGGCGCTGCTCTCACGCCAATGTTTTCTCCCACGCCAATTAAAAATGGGCGTAAGTATAAAGTTGCACCAGAGCCGTAAGGGCCTAGCCAATCTTGGTTGGCTTTCACCACTTCTTTACAAGCACGAATAAATAATTCGGTTGGCACGCGTGGCATTAATAAACGATCTGCAGTGCGTTGCATACGCTCTGCATTTTGATCAGGGCGGAATAGGTTGATTGAACCATCTTTACAGCGATAGGCTTTTAAGCCTTCAAAACATTGTTGCCCATAATGTAATGCCGTTGAGCCTTCGTGAATATGTAATGTGTTATCTTGTGTTAATTCGCCCTCATTCCATTTACCTTCTTTCCAATGTGCAATGAAACGATAATCTGTTTTTATATAAGAAAAGCCTAAATTTGCCCAATCTAACTCTTTTAATGCCATTGTTGTGTCCTTTTATTTTTTTATGTTGAAAATAATTTCGACATTCTAAAACAAAATAGCAGTTGAAGTAAGGAGTTTTCAGCGAAATTGAGCGAAAAAATTAAGGCTCTTAATTTACTTAAGAGCCTTAATAATTAACTTGAAAGAATTATGCTACGTGTTTTTCAGCCGTTTCTTTTAATAATGCTTGAAGTTCGCCTTTTTGGTACATTTCTAATACGATATCACAACCGCCGATTAGCTCGCCTTCTACCCATAATTGTGGGAAAGTTGGCCAGTTTGCGAATTTTGGTAATTCAGCACGGATATCAGGGTTAGTTAAAATATCCACATAACCGAAAGGCACTTGGCAGTTAATTACTGCCTCTACCGCACGAGCAGAGAAACCACAAGATGGGAATTTTGGCGAACCTTTCATATAAAGTAGAATTGGGTTTTCGCTAATTTGTTGTTTGATTTTGTCGATAGTTTCCATTTTTAGCCTCAATAGAATTTAAAATAGTTGAGTAATTATATCAGAATTAAGCCTATACCGAAATAGTTTAAAAGGTAATATCACGTCGCCCTGCAAATGAATGCGAAAGTGTTGTGCCATCAACCATTTCTAGCGAGCCCCCAACAGGCACACCGTGTGCAATTCGGGTTGCTTTTACATTGTACATTTTGCACATTTCCGCAATATAGTTCGCCGTTGCATCACCCTCAATGGTTGGATTAGTAGCTAAAATCACTTCGTGGAAAGATTCTTCCTCTAAACGTTTTTGCAATAAATCTAATCCAATTTCACGCGGGCCAATACCATCAATCGGCGATAAATGCCCCATTAGCACAAAATAACGCCCTGAAAACTGCCCTGTTTGCTCAATGGCTTGAATATCTTCCGGCATTTCAACCACACAAAGCTGCCCACTCATTTGGCGGCGATGATTTTTACAAATCGTGCATTCTTCTTCTTCCGTAAAGGTACGGCAAGATTGGCAATGCCCAATATGGCTCATCGCCTCGCTTAATGCCTTAGCCAATGCCACACCGCCCGAACGATTACGTTGTAGCAAATGATATGCCATTCGCTGAGCCGATTTTGGACCAACGCCCGGCAAGGCTCGCAAGGCTTCCATTAAATTTTCAAGTAAAGGACTGGTTTGCATACTCAATTAGAACGGGAATTTCATACCTGGTGGTAATTGCATTCCTGCGGTTACACTTGCCATTTTTTCTTTTTGCATTTCTTCTGCACGGCGAACCGCATCGTTAAATGCTGCGGCAACTAAATCTTCCACCATTTCTTTATCATCTTCCATTAATGATGGGTCGATCTCAATGCGACGGCAGTTATGAGCTCCGTTGATGGTTACTTTCACTAAACCCGCACCAGACTCGCCTGTTACTTCTAATTGTGCGATCTCTTCTTGCATTTTTTGCATACGCTCTTGCATTTGCTGAGCCTGTTTCATTAAGCCACCTAAACCGCCTTTTCCAAACATAATTTTTCCTCTAAATTTAGCGATAAAATAAGCGGTTCATTTTACTGAACGCTTTTCTAATCTGCAAGCGGTTAATTTTTCCCAAAAGTTTGCAAATTTGGTAAAATATCGCTCATTTTTAACCGCTTGCATTTAACTTTATGGCTTTAACCCGTTTACTGATTAATCATTTCCGCAATATCCAAAATGCCGATTTGGACTTTAGCCCCCACTTTAACTTTTTAGTGGGTGCAAACGGCAGCGGTAAAACGAGCTTGTTGGAATCGATTTTCTATTTAGGACACGGGCGTTCGTTTAAAAGCCATATCAGTAACCGCATTATTCACTACGATAAAGATGATTTCGTGCTACACGGCAAAATCGATGAAGCTCAACATAGCTGGTCGGTGGGCATTCAAAAATATCGAAGTGGCGATACGAGCCTCAAAATCAATGGCGAAGATGGCAATAAAATTGCTGATCTCGCCCATTTATTGCCAATGCAAGTAATTACTCCTGAAGGCTTAACACTACTAAACGGTGGCCCGAGCTTTCGTCGTGCCTTTTTAGATTGGGGATTATTCCACCAACACAGTGATTTCTACGCTCATTGGAACAATCTTCGCCGTTTGCTCAAACAAAGAAACTCCGCACTCCAGCAAGTTCGCTCTTACCAAGAGCTGAAAGCGTGGGATATCGAACTGGTTAAAACCACCTATGTAGTCAGCCAAATGCGAGCGGAATATGCCGAAGCTCTCCGCCCTGAAATTGAGAAAACCTGCCAATTTTTCTTACCTGAAATAGAAATCGGCTTAAGTTTTCATCAAGGTTGGGAAAAGGGAGCAGATTATGCCGAGATTTTGGCACAAGGCTTTGAGCGTGATAAAGCCATTGGTTATACAATGATTGGGGCACAAAAAGCTGATTTTCGTTTTAAAGCGAACGGATTACCTGTAGAAGATGTGCTTTCTCGTGGGCAGTTAAAATTATTGATGTGTGCATTAAGATTAGCTCAAGGGGAACATTTAGTTGCTCAAAAACAACGCCAATGCCTGTTTTTAATTGACGATTTCGCCTCCGAACTCGACCCAACCAAACGTGAGCTTTTAGCACATCGTTTAAGAGAAAGTGGCTCACAAGTATTCGTTACCGCCATTACTCAAGATCAGCTCAATCAAATGCAATGGAAAGATAGGGCTGATGATTGTTTGTTTGAGGTAGAAAATGGTATAATTAAATATTAATTTAGTTAGTCAATCCAAAGAAAAAATGAATAAAAAATATTACTTTAAACACTTTCTTTTAAGTTTAACTATAGGATTTATAATTTCTTATAAAATATTTTCATCTCCATTAACTAGCTATAAACAATATTTATTTCTATTGTGGATAATTAGTTGTGTATTTTTATATCCTATTGCACATTATACTCTCGAAACTAGCTATTCTTATTTCATTCATTCAAGAATAGAAAGAAACAAATTTATAGATAACCCAGCTTTCTTTAGAATGAAGGAATATTTTTGTTTCTTTGTGAGTTTTTTGTTTTCTATCCCAATTAGTTTTTGTTTGATTATTTATAAATATTTAAAAAAAGAAAGAAAGCTATAACAAGCTTTCTTCCTTTTCTAGCCTAGAAGAATAATGCTTTATGTACTTTTTCTACTAATTCATCACTTATCAAAGCACTTACTACTACCATTAATACTCCATAACCTATAATACCTATTGGAGTTCTAGTTAAGATTACTAAAGCAAGGCTTACAACATAAGTTGCAGATTTGTCTAATACTTGCTTTTCTACTTCAAAATAAAATGGCTTCCAATTCCCTTTTTCATACCCTTCTTTCAAAGCTGTTGTTAGAGCTACTCCTGAAAATGTTTTACCCACATATTTGAAAGCCTTATTAAACTTATACAAATCATTACTAATTGATTTCATATCTAAGGATTGTAAAGCTTTAGATATTGCCTGACGATCCCTAGAATTAAATTTCTTATTAATATCTCCTTTATATTTATCAAATGCTTTTAAGGCTTCATTGACATTCCGAATTTTCTTTCCTTTAGCTACTGCTGCAATTTTTTTAGCCTCCTGACTAGCTAGGTTTCCATATTTTTCAGTAATATGTTCAAAAAAAGCATTAGAGTACTCTAAAATAGTTTTAAGCTTTTTGTCTTGTAAATCTTGTTTTAAACCTTTTAAAAGCTCACTTGCCTCTTTCCTTACATCAATTAAACTACGTAAACTCGCTTCTATTTTCTGTTTCTCCAGTAAAATTTTAGTTTGGGGTATCTCCACTTTTTCTTTCCATAATTTGATATATTCCTCTGTCATTTTAGGACTACGAAAATAAGCAATATTAGATTCATAAGCAGCAGAAATGAGCCCAGGATTACTATCTCTAAATTTTTTAAAATTAGATAATCTAACTATGTTATTATTCAATAATTCATCAAATTTCTTATCCGCATCATTCTCTAAGGAAATTAAATTCTTCTCAGAATTTTCTAAAATTTTTAAGGCATTTTCCAGTGTATTTATATAAACTTCTATTTCTTGTCCTTTTTCAAAATCCAATGCATATTTATTAAACCACTCCCTAGCTTCTAAAAGCAGCTTTTGCACTTCCGACTTAGAAAGCTGAGCCTTATATTTAACAATAGAGCCATTTAAATCTCGAATTTTAATAGAAAATTCCGCTAAATTGATCAATCCAACTCTTCCTATCTTTAAGTCTACAGGCTTTAAAACAACATGTGCAGGAACCTCTAAAGAAATCCCAAAAGATGGTCCAGGATAATAAGGCTTCCCGCCTATTGTAATTGGGCTAGGTTTATAATCTGGTTTAACGATAATTGGATCAAGTACAATTGAATTATTTGACATATATAATCTCCTTATAGCCAAAGAAAACAAACTGAGTTAATAAAACGTTAGATTTGATAAAGTTATTTCGGTTGATTATCACAAAATTGATTAAAATTATTACGTTAGGACTAACGTCTTGAATCATTCGCCTGTTGCAACAGCACTCTACTCTCTTTTAAGAATTGTTCGGAATAATCGCCAAACCAGTGGTGTACTTCCTCAAAGGCTTTTATAAATCCTGCTTTATCATTACGTTTAAAGAAATCCAAGCCTTGTTCAAAGCTCTCTTTGAGTGATTCAATAATTGCCAAATTTTCAGGTTTATCGGCAATAATATCAGCGTATAAGCTACCGTCTTGAGCAAATAAACGCCCGATCATCGCTAATTCTAGGCGATAGATTGGAGACGATAACGCTAAAAGTTGCGATAACTGCACGGGCTGGCGAGAGAGGTGTAGCCCGAATGCAAAGGTGGAAAAGTGGCGTAAGGCTTGAATGTAAGTCATTGCGTTATCGTGTGCTTTTGCCTCAATCGGTTCAATTTTCGCACCCCAAATTTTCATTTGCTCTAGCAGCCATTCGTAACGCTCTGGAAAACGTCCATCACAGCAGGCGATAACCTGTTTCGCTTGACTCGCAATATCTGGCCCAAACATTGGGTGCAAACCAACTACCGCTCCATTATGCACTTCCAACATTTTTTGTAATGGCTGATGTTTAACGGAGGTTAAATCCGCCAAAATCATATTTTCGGTTAAATAAGGTTTTAAGCGTTCGATGGTTTCTAGGGTGTTAGCAATCGGCACACACACAATAACCACATCGACATTGGCTAAAATCTGCTCGGCATTGCCCCAATCATCACTCCCTAACGCCTCCACATTATAGCCAGATAAGGTTAAATAATTGCCAAACAGCCCACCCAATTTCCCTTTACCGCCCACAATCACGATTTTTTGAATGGTGTCATTCACTCTTTTAAAACCGTGTTTATTTTCATTAGCATAGGATTCACGCATTATACGGCGTAGCACATCTTCAATCAGATCGGCTGGAATGCCTTGTTTTTCCGCCTCTTCTCGGCGAGCGGAAATCATTGCACTTTCTCGCTCTGGGGCATAAACTGGAATACCGTGTTCTGATTTCACTTTCCCTACTTCAGCCACAAGAGCTAAGCGTTTGGAAAGTAATGCAATAAGTTGTTGATCGACTTGGTCGATCTGTTCGCGTAATGGGGCTAATGGGTTCATATTTGTTATCAATGCTCTTATCAAGGTAAAACAAGCGGTCACAAAAAGCATCGCTTTTTGAACGTTGGCTTTGCCAACGGCAGCGAAGCTGTGAACAATCCTTACAAGGATTGTGAATAATTTTTATCTCATTTTTTGCAAATAGTTAATCTCGCAATTTTGCGGCAAAATGGGTTAAAAGCTCTTCTGTGGTTTGCCAGTCAATACAAGCGTCTGTAATGGAAACGCCATATTTCATCTGCTCGAACGGCAATTCTGATGATTGATTACCTGCGTGTAAATTGCTTTCAATCATTAAACCGATAATCGAGGTATTGCCTGCAAGAATCTGTTCCAAGGCATTTTCTGCCACAATCGGCTGGCGGCGGTAATCTTTATTTGAGTTGCCGTGACTACAATCGATCATAATCGCCGTAGGCAAATTCGCTTGTTTAAGTACCCACTCGCAATCATCAACATATTGTTTTTCATAGTTTGGCGTTTTGCCACCACGCAAAATAATGTGTCCGTCCGCATTGCCTTTGGTTTTGAGTAACGTCACCTGCCCTTTTTGGTTAATACCGATAAAACGATGGCTTTGGGCGGAAGATTGCATTGCATTTAACGCAACCGCTAAGCCACCATCTGTACCATTTTTAAAGCCAACCGCCATTGATAGGCCTGAAGCCAATTCACGGTGGGTTTGGGATTCGGTGGTTCTTGCCCCAATCGCAGACCAGCTGAATAAATCGGCAAGGTATTGAGGGGTCATTGGATCTAGGGCTTCAGTTGCCAGCGGTAAGCCGAGTTCAGCTAAATCAAGACAAAGTTTACGCCCGATACGCAAGCCTGTTTCGACATCAAAAGAGCCGTCCATTTTCGGATCGTTAATTAAGCCTTTCCAGCCCACTGTGGTACGAGGTTTTTCAAAATAAACACGCATTACAATGTAGAGCTTATCGCTTACTTGATCTGCAAGTGCCTTGAGTTTTTTACCATATTCAATAGCAGCTACTGGATCGTGAATAGAGCAAGGCCCGATCACAATTAACTGGCGTTTATCACGTCTGTGGATAATATCTGAGATCTCTTTGCGTGAGCGTGCAATTTGCTCTCGTAAATGTTCCGGCAGAGGAAATTCCTGTTTTAGCTCGTATGGGGTAAGTAAAACTTTTTCATCTTGAATATTAACATTGTGTACGCTATCTTGATTGAATACAGTGTTCATTTTATTTTCCTTGTGTAAATTTTAAATTACACTTAATTTACAGCTTTATTTTTAAAGTTTCAACTATTTTTTGCTTAACTGCCTCAACAGTGATTTTTTCCATCCAATCTTTACCTTTGGCTTTGGTTGCCCAAGCCAGTTCTTGCCAAGATTTACCGTAGGATTGCAAAATTGCCTCATCATATACAGAAACCACCTTATCTAAATCTTGATAGGGCCCTGTTCGTCTTGGGTTATGGATTGCATACAAGCCAATAACAGGTGTGTTCTGAGTAGTCGCAATATGGGCTGGACCTGAGTCTGAAGAAACCACTAAATCCACTTGTCGAATAACACCTGCAAGCTGTTTTAATGAGGTTTTCCCTGCAATATTAACGCACTTAGGTACAAGTTGCTGAATGTTATTCGCTGTATCCATTTCATATTGAGAAGGGGAACCTGCAATTAATACATTGATGTTTTGCGTACCTAGCCAGTTTGCAATTTCTGCATATCGTTCTGGCAACCAATCTTTCTCTTTTTTACTTGAGCAAGGAGCAATTAGTACATTTTTTCGAGTAAAATCAATGAATTGTTTACTATAAGCTAAATCTTCATCACTTATTGGCAAATGCCAATTTGCTGATAAATCCGTTACGCCAATGGCTTTTGCAAACATCATTTGTCCATCAAGAACGTGGGGAGAATTTGTCATCTCCACTTTCTGATTGGTAAACAGCCACTGCATTTCTCTTGCTCTGTCTTTATTAAAGCCGATTTTTTTATCGGCTTTAATCCCAATTGAAAGCATTGAGGCTCTAAATGCGGTTTGCAAATTAAGTAAAAAATCGAACCGCTTGTGAGAAAGGGAACTCCATAACGTAAAGATTCCTTTCCACCCTGTTTTTTTATCATAGGGAATGAGGGTAACATTCGGGATATCTTTCATTAAAGCGGCTTCAGTTTTGCCGATAATCCAAGTAATTTCAGCAGAAAGATAATGTCGCTGAATAGCTTGCACTACCGCTAAAGTGTGGCACACATCGCCAATAGCAGAGAGGCGTAAAATACAAATCGAGAGTGGTTTATTTGGCATAGTAATCTAACGGGTTAAACATTGAGTAGGCTTATATTAAGATATAAAAAAAGCCACATAAAGTGTTTTATGTGGCTTTTGGCGTTAATCAGTAGGTTATTCAACTCTTAAGATACGGCAAGTATTTGTACCGCCTGCTCTTAACTCATCACCGTGAGTTAGAAGTACTAATTCACCAGTTAATAAATAACCTTGCTCTTTTAATTGGGTAATAGCTTTTCTAGCACCTTCCATTGTGCGGCTATCTTCATTGTAATATACAGGTGTTACACCACGATATAATGCACAAAGATTTAATGCCTTTTGGTTGCGAGACATTGCATAAATCGGCAAGCCTGAGCTAATACGGCTGGTTAATTTCGCTGTTTCGCCTGAGTGAGTTAATGAAATAATTGCAGATACGCCTTCTAAGTGGTTAGCTGTGTACATTGCAGACATTGCAACTGCTTCTTCAATTGATTTAAATCTACCTTCCATACGATGACGAGAAATGTTAATACTTGGCATTGTTTCCGCACCTAAGCACACTTCAGCCATTGATTTAACGGTTTCAACAGGGTAATCACCGTTTGCCGTTTCACCTGAAAGCATTACCGCATCAGTACCATCTAATACTGCGTTTGCAACGTCCATTACCTCAGCACGGGTTGGCATTGGTTTTTTGATCATTGATTCCATCATCTGTGTTGCCGTAATAACCACACGGTTTAATTTGCGGGCACGGCGGATTAAACGTTTTTGTACACCCACTAATGCAGCATCACCAATTTCAACGCCTAAATCACCACGCGCAACCATCACCACATCTGCACCTAAAATGATGTCGTCCATTGCTTCTTCCGTTGCAACAGTTTCTGCACGTTCAACTTTTGCTACAATTTTTGCATCTAAACCTGCTTCTTTCGCTAATTGGCGAGCATAATCTAAGTCAGCACTTGATTGTGGGAATGAAACCGCTAGGTAATCTACACCAATTTTCGCCGCTAATTTAATATCTTCTTTATCTTTTTCAGTTAATGCAGGAGCTGATAAACCACCGCCTAATTTGTTGATCCCTTTATTGTTTGATAACGGGCCGCCAACGGTTACTTCGGTATGCACTTTCACACCATCAACTTCTAACACTTTAAGTTGTACGTTACCGTCATCTAATAACAAAATATCGCCCGGTACTACATCGTTTGGTAAGTTTTTATAGTCTAAACCTACTGCATATTGATGACCTTCGCCACGTGGTAAATCTGCATCTAAGGTAAATTTGTCGCCAATGTTTAAGAAAATTTTGCCGTCTTTAAATGTAGAAACACGAATTTTAGGGCCTTGTAAATCGCCTAAAATAGCAACGTGGCGACCTAATCTTGAGGCAATTTCACGCACTTTATTTGCACGCTCGATATGATCTTCAGGGATACCGTGAGAGAAGTTCATACGCACCATATTCGCACCTGCGGCAATAATTTTTTCTAACGTATTGCCACGATCCGTTGCTGGTCCCATTGTACAAACGATCTTGGTTCTTCTGAGTTTTCTAGACATTATTTGACTCCGTAATAAATTTAAAAATATAAGTTAAAATCTTTCTAAGCACTTGATTATGCGTTAAACGGGGGTCATTATACGCCTAAATGATAAGAGTTTAAATACAAGTTAAGGAGAATGTTATGAATATTTGGATTATGCGACACGGAGAAGCAGGTTTTAATGCCTCAAGCGATACTGCTCGTAGTTTAACCAACAACGGTATAAAAAATGTTATTTCACAAGGCAAATGGCTTGGAGAATATTTAAACAATAAGCAAATAACACTCGATAAAATTCTGGTTAGCCCTTATCTTCGAGCTAAGCAAACCCTTGAAAATCTCATTACAGGTATGCAAGCGGTCAATTTTTCCCAAAATTTTGCAACGCTTATCGAAGAGTGGGAAGAAATTACGCCAGATGGCAACCCCTACACGGTTGAAGACTATCTCCATTTTTTAAGAGAAGAAGGAGCAAAAAATATTCTGTTGGTATCTCATTTACCATTGGTGTTCGATTTAAGCCAACGTTTAACCAACAACCGAAGCAATGTGCAATTCCCAACTTCCACCATTGCAGAAATTCATTGGGTTGGAAACCGTGGTGAAGTTGCTGAAATAAAGCACGCTTAGCCCTATTTTTTATATTGTCAATAAAAATATTTTCACTATTTTTGCAAATTGTCTAATTTATAGACTTCCAAAATGATTAAAAAATGCGTATTATACGCCCCCTAAATCAGTAAAACTGATAACTAAATGATTAATAAAGAAGTACGGTATTTGCCGTACTTTTTATTTGGATATCCCTCTGGTTAAAATTACTTCAAATTTGTTAATAAAAGGTTAAAAATGCAAATAGGACAATATGAAATTAAAAACCGTATTTTCCTTGCACCGATGGCAGGTATTACCGACCAGCCTTTTCGCCGATTATGTAGCCAACTTGGTGCAGGTTTGACGTTTTCAGAAATGATGTCCACAAATCCTGATGTATGGCATACCGAAAAATCGAGATTGCGTTTAGCTCATCACGAAGAAATCGGCATTAATGCTGTACAAATTGCAGGTTCAGATCCAATAGAGATGGCAGAAGCCGCAAAAGTGAATGTTGAGTATGGTGCCAATATTATTGATATTAATATGGGTTGCCCCGCTAAAAAGGTAAACAAAAAAATGGCAGGCTCTGCTCTGCTGCGTGAACCTGAATTAGTCGCTCAAATATTAGATGCTGTGGTTAATGCCGTTGATGTGCCTGTTACGCTAAAAATTAGAACAGGCTGGGATCTTGAAAATAGAAATTGTCTGGTAATAGCCAAAATTGCAGAACAATCCGGCATTAAAGCCCTTACTATTCACGGACGCACCCGCAGTTGTTTATTCAATGGCGAGGCGGAATATGAAAGCATCAAAGCCGTTAAACAAGCTGTATCAATCCCTATTATTGCTAATGGCGATATTATTTCGGCTGAAAAAGCGAAATCTGTTTTAGATTACACCAATGCTGATGCAGTAATGATTGGGCGAGGAAGTTTTGGTAATCCTTGGCTATTTAAGGAAATCAACGATTTTTTTGAAACCGGGCAATATTCCACATTACCCGAAAATGAAAAATATCAACTGATGTTTAAGCATATTGAAGACTTACACCACTTTTATGGGGAAGAAAAAGGCTATCGAATTGCTCGTAAACACGTTGGTTGGTATGTGGAACAATTACAACCGGAATCAAATTTTAAACGCACTTTTAATACGTTAAGCTCAACCAAAGAGCAATTAAACGCATTAGAAGATTTTGTTAAATCGATTCGTTAGAATCTTAATAATAAAGTTGGATAGAAAAAAATGTTAGAACAACAACCTACACAAAACCCATTAACAGTAACAATGTTAAATGCACAAGCACAACAGGTTAATAAACCTCTTCGTGATAACGTTAAAGCAGCATTAAAAAACTATTTATCTCAATTAAATGGTGAAGATCCAACAGAATTATACGAATTAGTATTATCTGAAATCGAACACCCAATGCTAGATATGGTAATGCAATACACCCGTGGCAACCAAACCCGTGCTGCCACAATGCTAGGCATTAACCGTGGCACATTACGCAAAAAATTAAAAAAATACGGTATGGGTTAGTCTAACCGACCGTTAAAACACGATTTTAATTCGTATGTAATTAGTTAGAGCCAACAAAAAACGCTGAATATACTATTCAGCGTTTTTCTATTTTATTTTGCCGTCTAAAACTTCATTTCAAATGCTAAACTGAAATTTCGCCCCGGTGCGGCAAATCGACTGTAATTGCTACCTCGGTCTTGGTTTACCGCATTCACACCAGATTGACGCACTGATTCCCAAGTAGAATATTTACGGTTAGTCACATTATAAATGCCACCTCGTAATGTATAGTTTTTATAATTGATGTAACCGGTGATATCGTGAGTGTACCAAGAACCGGTAAGTTTGCCACCTAAATCAACGCGATATATGCCGTGATGACGTGTGCCTACCACCTCATCGGCGTTTTTGGCTTTAGAATAGGTGGTAGTAATGCCAATTCCCCATTTTTCTTCTGGGTGATCGTAGCCGAATCCAAGCACATAGCGTGCTGGCTGAATCGCATCTAGAATAGGATCGTTTACGCTATCAAGTCTTGAGTCGTTTAGTTTCCGCTCTTTTACTTTTACACGGTTATAAGCAACTGATGAATAAAAACCATCTGGCAGCATAGATAAAATACCGTGTAAGTCAAATTTAGCGACTAAATTTATCCCGTTTAGTGCTACATCTTGAATATTATGGTAGTTATAGAAACAGTGTGATTTTTGTATTATTCTTTTACATGCTGTCGCAATCATATTTTTATAGTTATTACGGAAATAGCTCACATCAAGGTAACCAAATTGACCTTTAAAGCTAACTCCAATCTCATGATTAGTCGATTTTTCTGGCTCTAACTGGTGGCTACGTTGCGCGCGTTGCACATATTCGTTATCTTTAAGCCCAATATGATCACGTTTACCATAAAGTTCATAGAATGCAGGCACTCTAAAACCGTTTGAAATGCGATAAGAAAGCGATACAAACTCTGTTGGTTTAAGCGTAATCCCACCATTCCAAGACCAATTTCGATAAGTTCGGCTAAGTGTCCACGGATCATCAGATTTAAATCGATGTTGATCAAAACGCACCCCTAATCCCAAATCCACATACTCGCTCGTTATCAGATCGCGGAAGCTAACAAAATGGCTACCGCCTTTAATTTTACGCGGTTCACAGTTTATGATGTCGCCGTGTGTATTATTACACAAAGATACCGTTTCAATACTGCGTGGATTGCGACGATAAATATATGGGTCATTTAAACGCCCTCTACCGCGGTAGCTGGTATAACCGCCTTTGGTATATTGGGCAGTTATATCCCCATGATCCATAAGCGAATTAAATCGATCAAAGCCCAACCCTAAATTCAGTTTGTGGGTTTGCTTAAATACGCCTTGACCAGCATTTAGCGCTTTATCAAATTCTAAATGAATGACACGATGCTTTTCTTGGTAATTATTACGCTCAGTTCGATACATCGACCAAGATTTATCCAAAGTCGGACGGCAATTTTTATCTACCACAGGATAATCGCTACAATGCAAGCGATGTAGCCGGCTATATAGTTCAATATCTTGTTTATCCGCACTGAGTTTAATGCTATCCAACCAGCGATTATTCTCTGGTTTATATTTATAGGTGAATCCTAAACGACGTTTGTGGTGATGTTCATCAAAAAACTTCACATGGCTATAACGCAACCCATAAGGGATCCTTTTATTGAACACTAAGCCATCTAAAATATTATCCCCTTCATAAACAGAAGAGTTCTTACGTGATAAGTCGTCTACCCTGATATTAATATCGTCTTTTGTATAGTAAGCTGGCGTTTGCATATCACGCATATCATAGCGCTGCTTCGTATCTTCTAAGATTGCGCCAAGATAATGAGACGAGTTAAAGTGATAGCCAAACTTCATAAAAACAGAATTACTCTTGTAATCTAAAGGGTTTGGTGCAATGCGATCTTTACCGGTATATTCTTGGGCTGAGAGCTGCTCAGTGCGATAAGGAATCTGCTCAAGCTGTTTGCGCTCTTCAGGCGTATATTCCGGAGATGTTCTCACTGGGAAATTATCGCGGTTCAACTTAGGCCTTGCACGAGGAGTACAATCTAATGTTGGGCAAGTATCTTCCACAATAAAAAAAGATCCTCCAGGAGCATTCTGTGCGGAATCTGGGTAAAGATCGTAGCGATTTTCAAAGCCGGTTATACGCCGAATATTATGTTTTAATTTATTTGCCTCGGAATGAATTTTGGTCTCTTTACCGTGTCGGTGAGTTGCAATAACAAGTGCTTCAAAACCACCCGCCTCACCAGCCGCTGCGATAGACTGTAAAAAATGGCTATTTTTGCTGGCATAAGAGGTCTTACTATCTAAGCCCCAATGCTGCCCCTCTTTAATAATATCCTGCGCATCTTTAGTACGAAAACCAATAGCACCACCTAGCGCACCAGAGCCATATTCCGCAGAACTTGCTCCTTTGCTTAACTCAATTGAACGAATGTTTTCATACTCAATCTCATTAATTGCACCACCATTAGCATCTGAACCTAGCGTATGATAATGCTGCGCTTGTGGTAGCCCATCAACAAGTAAGCTGACACGGTTTTTATCTACACCTCGAATGGCATAGCCACTACTTGCACCGCGACCTTGTTCCACCACCGAAATACCAGGGTCATAGCGAGTTAAATCACGAATACCAAGAATTTGATTTTTACTCATTTCGTGATAATTTTTCACTACTTTCCCCAAGCCAGTTACTTCGTTTTGACGTTCGTGAGCATAATGGCTCTCTGTCACAATAACTTCATCGAGAACTGTAGAATGATCGTTTGTCATTTGATGTTCATTAGCAAATAATTGAGAGTGTGAGACGGAAAAAATGACTGCTATAGCAATCGGCGAATAATGGAAAGTATGTTCTTTCATTGTTTTATTTATCTCCTTTAGATTTTGCATTTTTTTGGCGAAAATTACCCGCTTGTTAGAGCGGGTAAGTCTTGGCTTATTTTCTACCTAGCGTTTTCCACCGAAAGTGATACTCACTTTATCTTTATTAGTTTCTGCACTATGCACAATGCCGCCTAATTCAGCAGCTTGCGGACCATAAAAACCACCTTCAAATTTGGCATTAAGATGAACATCTGTACCACCAGTTGTACTCTTATTATCAATATTAAAGCCTTTTTCACCCGTTTTTGCTGTACCGCTAAAACCATTGCCTTCAATCTTTCCATCTAATGTCAGCATCGGATTTGTCTCTAAACCATCATTTGCAATTAATTTGCCCTCAATCTTCTTATCAGCAAAATTCACATTAAATATAGAACGAGTACCATGAGCTTTATCACTTGGCGAATCGCCACCTACACGCTCGTCCTTACTACGAATGATGCCATTCCAAGTGCCAGTATAACGATAAATACGAGCCTCTTTTGGTAAATCAGCAACTGCCGTACGTTCACCCACTAGGTATTGATGCCCGTCTTTACCCACTTGCTCAAATGTACCGAATTTGACATAGTCTAAATTATTACAACAGACTGTAATTTTGTAATCTTTACCATTTATATTTTTTGTTAATGCTTGATAAAAATCCATATCAGCAAAACGTGTTTTTTCTTCTGGCAATAAAGCAATTTGAACACCATCAATAACTAAATGAGTTGCCAGACCAAAAGTATCCATATCTGATTTAGCCAAATCTTTCAAACTCACTTGCACTGAATCAAATTTCTTTTCGACCTTGTCTTCACCTTTTTCATCACGTTCATCACGCTTACCCGCAAATACAACGAAAATTGATTTGTCATCTGCCAAAAATTTTCCCGCAAGTTCCTGAGCTTTATCGCCATAAAAACCGCCTTCTACTGTATTACTATCTTTACCAAAGTAAGGATCGTCTGTTTTTAAAGCCTTTGCCTTACCATTAAAGCGGTTTCCGTGGATATTCGCTTCTATCTTATAATGATCAGTAATTTCCTGCTTGTCCTTTTTCCTTGGATTTACATAGCCATTTTTAGTTAAAGTACCTTTAAGCGTTTTATCGCTAAAATTAACCTCAAACTTACTACTATGCCCTATAGGATTGCCTTCCACCTCTGTATTTGCTTGGTTGTTTTCTGGCGTAGCCCCAACATTCGTACCAGCAGCACCTCCTTCAAAATACTTACTTTTATTTTTTGTAGATGCATTAGTAGTAAAATCCCAAGTTCCTTCATAAGTTGCTACTTGGGTTGGGAAAGCTTTAGATGGTTGAGTGCCTAAATAATAAACATACCCTGTATGGCCTGTTTTTAGAAGACGAGGTTCTCCTCGTTTACTTGTCTCGGCTGCAGCACCTAAATGAAGGAAATAACCCGAACGAACAAATTTCATCTCTCGCTTACGATGTAATTTTTTTCCATCGTGAGTATGAATAATCAGGTCTTCATCACCACCAAGCTTTTTCACTTCTTCAAAAAGTTTTTTTACTTCTTTCTCAATATCTAACGACTCACCTACAATAGGCGTAATCGCCTCAATCGCCCCATTTTCCTCTCCTGTGCCACCGAAGAAATTACGACGTGGAATTTTAGTTTGAAATCCTAAGGATGGTTGAGTCGGGCTTTCAGTCGAAGATATCGTTCTACGTTCTGATTTAGGTTGGGCTGTTGAGTCTTTAGAAGAGCTAGAATAAGATGAGCTTGCCTTAACTGAATTGGTATCAAAACTACCACCGTTTGAAGTACAAGCCGAAAGTAGTACAGCATTCAATAAAATAACGCTATTTTTTATTTTAAACACAATTTTCTCCTTAATTAAAAATGATTACCATTTTATTTATATAGAAGGACTGTGTAAATAGCTAGATTATATTTTTTTAGAGAGCCATCTTTTAAATAATAAAAATTGAAAAATAACGCCCATCTTCCTCTACACTAAATGTGTGGAAAGCCGCCCAAATCTTTTAGTTTATTCACCATAGCACAAAATAGCTCTGTGGTCTTTTCGGTATCGTATAATGCTGAATGCGCTTGGTGTCCGTCAAAGTTAATTTGGGCAGCTTGGCAGGCTTTAACTAACACGGTTTGCCCATACATAAAACCAGCAAGTGTTGCGGTATCAAACATTGCAAAAGGGTGGAATGGATCACGTTTAGCGTTAATCCGCTTGATTGCTGCTTGTAAAAAACTCTGATCGAATGTGGCATTATGAGCCACAATAATCGCACGCTGGCAACCTTGTTCTTTCATCGCCCTACGCACCATTTTAAACATTTCAGGGATCGCAATATTCTCTGCCACCGCACCACGCAGGGGGTTATCAATATCAATGCCGTTAAATTTAAGAGATTCGGGGTTGATGTTTGCCCCTTCAAATGGCTTGATATGAAAATGGCATTTTTGATCTTCAATTAAATAGCCGTTTTCGTCCATTTTCACAGTAATTGCCGCCAGCTCCAATAACGCATCGGTTTGAGCATTTAGCCCTGCCGTTTCAACATCAATCACAACAGGCAAATAGCCACGAAAGCGATTTTTTAATAGATTATAATCGGTTGGTGGTGTAGTCGATTGAGGGATAGATTCAGTTATATTTTCCATTTTATTTCAACTTAAAAATACAAGCGGTCTGATTTGCAAAATTTTTTACAAATCCGACCGCTTGTGACTATGTGAAAGGAATTAGTTTCCTAATGCGGCTTGTGCGTTTTTATTTTCAATAAATTCGATTTTGTAACCATCGGGATCTTCAGCAAATGCAATCACGGTTGTGCCGCCTAATACAGGGCCTGGCTCACGCGTAATATTGCCGCCTGCGGCACGCACATCTTTAATCGTTTGATAAATATCATCAACGCCTAATGCGATATGACCATAAGCTGTGCCTAGCTCGTAGCTATCCACGCCCCAGTTGTAAGTTAGCTCAATCACTGCACTTTCACTTTCGTCGGCATAGCCTAAAAAAGCTAAAGAGTATTTGTATTGCTCATTCTCACTTCTGCGTAACAAACGCATACCTAACACTTCGGTATAGAATTTGATTGAACGCTCTAAATCTCCAACGCGTAACATTGTGTGTAAAATTCGCATATTTTCTTTCCCCCTTGAAGTTAAAAAGTCTTGCGTATTATGGCATAATTTGAGCCTAAAATCATTTTCTTTCCATTTTTTAGGATTATTTATGGCTCACGATCACGACAGCCCATCAAAACTTGAAATTGCCACACACGCAGCTCTGCCGATGGTGTTAATGTTATTTATTGAAATGGCACTTAATTTTTACGCCGCTCCGGATAACACCATTTTCATCTCTCCTTATTTATTGGCGTTTTTTGTTACCTCTTTCATTGCCATTTTAGTATTATGGAAAGGCGAAATTTGTCGTGGACAAACCAGCCGTTTAACCTTTATTCTGCCTTTTTTACTGATTTTTGCCGTTGGGAATTTCATTTATTCGATTGGCTTCACACCTAAATATAACCCAATGGCGATTGCAAGTTTTGCTGCCATTTTATCTTGCTTGATCTATTTTCGTTTGCCCGAAGATGAAACGCTCTACAACACCTTAATCTATTGTGGTTTTAGCATTGTGGCAATCGGCACTATTCAATATTTGGCGATTTATTGGATTGAATTGCCTTCATTATTTAACGGCATTCGTGCCAATAATTTTGCTCAAGTGCTGTTTGGTATTTTGCTCGCCGGCTGGTATTTAATGCTGGCAAAAAGTCGTTTAGAAGTGTTCTTAAAATTATTGGTAAAAGCGGCGTTAATTGCCTTAATACTTAATTACTGCTGGTCTGCATTTGTGCTATATCAACATTTACAAATTATGCCGGAGATGCCGTTGCTCTCATTTATGCTTTATTTTGCCACACAATTTGTGATTTTATTGATGTTAGCGTGGTTACTACTTGGAAAAAATATTAAAAATCCGACCGCTTGGAGTGTCGCCACACTGCTTGCGATGCTATACCCTTTTGCTAATGTTGTAGTTTGATTTTATGAAATGGGCATTAAGAATTTTGGTTGTACTTACCGCAATCTTGATTGCGGCTACTGCCTTTTTATTTGTACCTAATGCCCAACTTGCTATTCCTATTAACTGGATTTTGCCGAAAGATTGGAAAGTGCAACTTCCACAAGGGCTACACCTGAATTGGCAAGGCTCATCCGTTTCACAATTCCAACTTTCTTATCAAGATTGTCCGCTGATTAGTGCGGATAAAACGGATCTTACTTGGATTAAGCAAAACCATCTGTTTGTTGAACAATTAGATATTGACTACAGCTGTTTATCGCTTTTTCCGCAATCAGAAAATAGTGATACCGATACGTCACTAAAAGCATTACTGGCGGTAATTCCTGATGGTGAAGCGACCATTCATTCGCTTAATTGGAAAAATCTACCCGCCAATTTCAACCCAAGAATTATCCACTTATTAGAACAACAAGCCGCACTAAAACTTTCGCTCTCTAACGGGGAAATCAAGGCTACATTAGCTCAACAAGCGGTCAATTTTTCTGCTTTTTTTGCAAATGGAAAATTGAATGCCGATTTAGCTTACCGACCAAGTGAGAAAGAGCAGCATAAACTTACCCTTTCGGCTGAAATTGAGGATAATTTCCTCACACTCCCGCCAGCCCTTTCAGCAGAATATCACTGGCAACTGCCTGATGAAGTCATTACAACAAAAGCCTTACAAACAGGACACTCCACCCTCAACTGGCAGAAAAATGCTGAAGACCAGCTTGCAGGAAATTGGGTGGTAAGCCTTAATAAAGCTGAAAATGATAAACTTGATTTCCCTTTTTTATTTGATGGCAAAAGCCTAGAAATCAAACAAGGACGTTTTGACTGGAGCTTAACCGAGCGTTTTCCGCTTCACGGTTTTGTTAGTGCAAAATTTACGCCACAATCTTTTACTAACGAGCCATTTTTTCCTCTAAAAACTGCTATCCGCATCAGCCTACTCTCCCAAAACAGTTGGGGAAAAGGCAATATTGTTATCTCCAATTCTGAGGGAGAAATGACCGAACAAGGGCTGAATTTACCACTGCGTTTAACAGGTAATATCAAACATGGCAATTTTATTCTTTACAGCAGTATTCCGCTGGATTTTCAGGGTAATTACGATGATTTAACCCTGAAATTCCTACCTACTTCCCTGCTTCGATTGACAGGTAAAGAGCGTTATTTAACGATTGATGATTTACGTTTTCCACTGGCGGGAATCAAAATAGATAAACAGGGTATTCACGGGCGATTACATGCTATTCTTCGAGGGCAAAGTCCTGACTTTAAAAATATTGAATTCCATTTAGATGGACAAGCTCAAAATTTTAAAGCAGGAGCGTTAGATTTTTTCCAAGATCCAAGAGACCCAAAAGCCGTTAAAGATAGTTGGAAATGGCGAATTTGGGGAAGCTCTAAGCTTGATGCTTTGAACAGCAAAGTGACTTTAAGCGGTCGAGGGCAATGGCATAAAAATACAGTACAGCTTAATGAGCTGAAGGGGGATTTATCCTCTATAAGGCTTGACGGCATAACCATTCCTAAAACAGAGCTAACTAATAGCCAAGCGATTAAATTTAATATCAAAAAATTCTCACTTGACGGAGCTATTCAGCTCAAATCACCTGAAATTAACTTTGATTACGGTGGGCTACTACCAAAACCGCAAGCAAAACTTGCTTTTAACGGCGAGTTAGAAAATCTTAATTTCAAAGGTACAGTAAACACCACCGAACTCGGTCCGCTTAGATTGTTTGCTCGCCGCCAATTAACCGCAGATGCCAGCAAAATCATCGGTAAACTCTATTGGCTAGAGCAGTCTGCACAAGGCTTTCAGCCACTTTTCCCATTTCGGAGTCAATGGATAATTAATAGCGGTACAATTCGTGGCGAAACGGCATTTACCACCAGTGCAGAAAAAGGCTTAATTGCAGGCGGACACTTAGCCATTCGCAACGGAGGATTATCCTTACCAGATGGCGAGATAAAAGGCATTGAATTTGCTCTACCTTATCGTTACCGAGATGGACGTTTTCATTTCGGGGTAAAACAACCGATTGATGTAAACATAGCACAAATCAAGCTAGGGGAGTTAGAACTTGATAATGCCTCAATGAAAATTAATGGCTACTACCCCTACACTAAAGCTAAACCATTGAATTTAAATCAGTTATCCTTTGATTTATTTGGCGGTAAACTCAATGTAAAACGCTTTGCTCTACCGCAAACCGAACTGGCTTATTTGAATTTAGAGCGGTTAGATTTTGAGAAAATTTTGCAATTTATGCAGTATCAACAAATCGATCTGAAAGGTAAAGCCAACGCAACCTTGCCATTTTGGTTAAGCGGTAAGCCTTGCTACATCTGTGATGGCTTACTTACACAGGCGGAAACCTCTTATCTAACCTTTACCCCTGAATTGCTGTCTGAAATGCAGAAAAGTGGTTACACCGAACAAATTTTGTTACATTTGGTAGATAAAAGCACAATTAATGATTTTCGTAGTCTGATTAATGTCGGCCCGAAAGGCGATTTAGTATTAGACGGAAAATTAAAATTATCTTCTAATCAAAATCAATCAAAAGTGAATTTAAACTATAATCATCGAGAAAATATGTTTGATTTGTGGCACTTAATTAACTATGGCTCACAATTTGAACAAAAATTAGAAAATTATCTCTATCAAAAATTAGAAAAGTAATATGGAAAAAATAAACATCGCTCAACTTGGTTTTGCAATTTTTTTGCTAAATTTAACCGCCTGTACCCCTAAAGTACAGCTCGAAACACCAGCGGAAGGGATTACGATTAATATGAATGTGGTAGTAGATCACCGCATTGATGTGAAGATGGACGAGAAATCCCGTGCGGTGATCACGAAAAGTGAAAATAAAACGAAAAATTAATTAAACGTTACCATTTGATGATCTTTAAATTGCCGGTAAATATCGGCTAATTTTTCCCCTGTCGGCAGCACTAATTCGGGGCTTAAATCAAACATCGGCACAATCACAAATTCCCGATTTTTCATCTCGATATGCGGCACATTCAAACGTTCGGTTTGAATTTGCTCATTTCCGTACAAAATAATATCCAAATCCAACGTCCGTTCGCCCCAACGACGTAAACGCACTCTGCCCTGTTCGTTTTCAATACTTTGGAGCTTATCCAACAATTCGGTTGGCGATAACTCGGTTTCAAATTTCGCTACGGCATTCACATAATCGGGCTGGTCTTGCGGCCCAACAGGTTTTGAACCGTAAAATGGGCTAACCTCAAAATGAATTGCAAATTTTTTCAATTTTTCGACCGCTTGTTTAATTTGCTTAAGCGGATTATCTAGATTTGAGCCTAAGGCGATATAGACAGTTTGCATAATTTTCCTTTCCTAAAAAAGTAGGAGCGAAAAATCTTTCGCCCTTAATAATATATTGAAAATATGAGCGAAGATTTTTCGCCCCTACAAAATTATTCTGCTTTAGCAGTTTTCGGTTTTTTCTTAAACGTTCTGCGGCGACGTTTTTTCTTCACTTCCGCCTGTACATTTGGTAAATGGCGAACCGATTTTAACAATTCATTGCGTTGTCCTTCATTACTGAATTGGTATTCGTGCCACCAAGCGGAAAGCTCAACTAAATCGCCCCCTTCAATTTCTGCACGCATTACCAGTAAGTCAAAACCTGCACGGAATTTGATATGCTCTAACGTTTGCTGTGGGCGGTTGCCTGTGCGTTTCATCATTTGGAACTGTAACGCCCAAATATCACGAATAACTGAAGTATGACGGCGGTGCAGAGCAACGGCTTTACAGCTATCGGCTAAGATATCGTTTGCTGCTAACATCATTGCATCATGGCTGTTAAAACCGCCTTCATTTTTAAGTTGTTCCATTTTTTCACGCAATGGATACCAAAGTAGAGCCGCAAATAAGAACGCAGGATTCACAGGCAATTTATCTGCAATGCGTTCATCTGTGGAATTTAATGCTTTGGTAATCATTCTCTCCGCATTCGAATCGCCTTTTGGCGTGAAAAATGACGTTAAAACAGGGAACAAGAATTGCCATAAATCGTATTCACGCAGTAATTTATAGGTTTTCAGCCCTGCTCCTGTTTGTAATAATTTGAGCGATTCATCAAACAAACGAGCTGCCGGGATATTGGTTAAAAGCACCGCCATATCACGAATTGGAGCTTCTGTTGCTTTATCAAGGAACATATCCAGCTTCGCCATAAAACGAATGGCTCTAATCATACGCACAGGGTCTTCTTGGTAGCGAATAGCAGGCTCACCAATTAGCGATAATTTACCCACCCGTAAATCTTCAATGCCCTTAAAGAAATCAAAAATCAAGTTACGTTTGGTATCGTAATATAACGCATTAACGGTAAAATCACGACGCTCGGCATCGTCTCTTAATGTGCCGTATACATTATCACGCAATAGCATTCCTTCATCGCTTACTTTCGAGATTTTGTCATTGCTGTGGGAAGCGTGCCCTGCTCGGAAGGTTGCCACCTCAAAAATTTCACGCCCGTAAACAATGTGAGCTAAGCGGAAACGACGACCGATTAATCGGCACTGTCTGCCAAAAATACGCTGAATTTCTTCTGGGCGAGCATTAGTGGCAATATCGAAATCTTTTGGTTTTTTCTCAAGTAATAGATCACGGATACAACCGCCAACAATATAGGCTTCAAATCCTGCAAGATGTAATTTATCTACAATAGAAAGGGCATTTTTAGGGAAATCCTTCGGACTAATGCCGTATTGAGCAGCACTTAACGTAAATTTTTTATGTAGGAGATGAGAAGGCACATCTGTTTGATGACCTTTACTGCCTTTTTTATGGCTTTTTTGCTCTGTTAATTTAGGGGCTGAACGTTTAGGACGAGTAGATTTAGTTGTTTTCTCTGCTCTTGGTTCAACTACTGGCTTATTTTCCTTTTCTTGCTTTTTCGGTTTGGAAAATAATGACTTAATATAATTAAAAATAATACACCTCTAAATAGTAAATGCCTCTTATAAAAGAGGCATTATGTAATTTGCTTATAAACCTAACTGCTTCTCACGAATTTCAGCTAACGTTTTGCAATCTATACATAAATCTGCGGTTGGTCGGGCTTCTAAGCGTTTGATCCCAATTTCTACGCCGCAAGCGTTACAAAAGCCGTAATCGTCTTCTTGAATTCTATATAACGTTTGCTCAATTTTTTTCAATAATTTACGCTCACGATCACGGTTACGAAGTTCTAAACTGAACTCTTCCTCTTGGCTTGCACGATCGTTAGGGTCAGCAAAGTTTGTCATATCTTCTTGAAGCTGGCTTTTTGTGCGTTCTGCTTCTTCCATAATTTGACCGTGCCACGCTGTCAGAATTTTTTTGAAATGCTCACGTTGAGCTTCATTCATATACTCTTCATCTTTTGCCGGCTCATAAGGCTCAACACCTGCTAATGCTAATAAACCAAGAGAGGTGGTTTTAGCCGCTTCAGTCATAGATTACTCCTTGTTTGGAATTTTATTGTCAAAATTATATCCCGAATACGACCTAACTTCCTTGTAACTGCATATACGAAAAAATCAACATCTTCGGGTTTTTAGTAATGGCGGCTATAAATAACACAAAATTGAATGACTAACAAATAAATTTGCAAAAATTTTGCATTTATACTGATCTATTTGTACAAAATGATAGCCGAATTACAATTCGGCTATCATTCTGCTTATTTATTACCAGCTTTTTGACCAATCTGTGAGCCATTTTTGAATGGTGTCATTAGATGGTGGGTTAAATTCTAATGTGTTGTAGGTTGGCGTTTCTGCAAAAGCAGGATCAACTCCCTCTAACAAAACAGGATTCATTACATTATGGTAAGAAATAATATGTTGCGACTCCGGCTTATGCAAAAATGCTAAAAATTGATTTGCTAACGCTCTTTGTTTAGTCGTTTTTACAATTGCCGCATTTTCCACTTGAACTAAATGCCCTTCCTCGAATAGAGCTGCTATATATTTATCGGTGTTTTCGTGCCACTTATGATATAAAGGCGATGTAGTATAACTTAATACTAAATCCGATTCCCCTTTTAAGAAAGCTCCATAAGTTTCAGACCAGCCTTTACCTACCGTTATGGTATGTTTTGCCAATGTTTTCCAAGCAGTTGGAGCTTCATCACCATACACTTGATTTACCCACATTAAGAAGCCTCGCCCAACGCTGCTGGTTCTTGGGTCTTGATAAATAATTTTTAAATCTTGGCGTTCAACCAGTTCTTTCAAACTTTTAGGTGGATTTTTGAGCTTTTCTTTATCGTAAATAAAGGCATAAGAGCCTGTATCATACGGAAAGAAAATTTTATCTTTCATCTCTAATTTGGTTTTTGCATCAAACTCAGTAAATAGCCCTGAACTCTCTGCTTCGGCTTGCAAGAAATTATCAATGCCTAACACCACATCGGCTTTGGTTTTTTCACCTTCTAAACGCACACGGTTGAACATTGTTACACCATTATCAAACGGCATAAATTTTAAATCACAGTTACACTCTTTCTCAAAATTTTGCTCTAATTTTGCAGCCGGACCATATTCAGAGGCAAACGAACTATAAGTGTAAACGGTAAGTGTTGGTTGGTTGGCAAAAGCGGTGGCGGTAAGTAGTGCCAATGAAGATAAAATCAGTTTCATAAAAAGCCCTTCTAAATTACGTTGATAGAAGGATTTAAGAGGCAAGTTTGCTATCTCAAATCCCTACGCTGATATTAATCAGATCAGGTTCTATGGGTATTTCTCAGCTACAAGCGGTTGGATTTTAGCGAAAATTTGCAAATTTTTAGGCAAATTAGACCGCTTGTTGCACCCCAATGAGAACGCTTTATTGTAAAAAGTTTGTTGCTGAATTTCAATATTCGCAAACGTTTGCTATTTAGTTAAAAAATCATTATACTATCGCCCTAGTCCAAACAAGGAACTAGAGATGAAACAGATAAAATCCCTTAAACCGAATTCTAAATAACAGCTACGCATCGTTTTCTGATGCGTAGCTGTTTTTTTATTTATTTTACAGACTTAAATTTGCAAGAATATTAAAGAGGAAAATAACAAATGAGCCAGTTGATTCGTACCCTAAAAGGTCATATTCGTGATGAAATCATCAAGCAAGGCGGCTGGGTAAATGCACACGCTCACGCAGACCGTGCATTTACAATGACGCCAGAGAAAATCACTGTTTACCAAAATGCGAATCTACAACAAAAATGGGACTTGGTAGATGAAGTAAAACGCAATTCAAGCGTAGAAGATTACTACCGCCGCTTCTCGCAAGCCATTGAATTGATGATTTCACAAGGGGTTACCGCATTCGGGACTTTTGTGGATATCGATCAGGTATGTGAAGACAGAGCGATTATTGCCGCTCATAAAGCCCGTGAAGTGTATAAAAATGATATTGTCTTAAAATTTGCTAACCAAACGTTAAAAGGTGTGATTGAACCAACGGCGAAAAAATGGTTCGATATTGGCTCTGAAATGGTAGATATTATCGGCGGCTTACCTTACCGTGATGAAGTAGATTACGGCAAAGGCTTAGAGGCGATGGATATTTTAATGGAGACAGCTAAGTCACAAGGTAAAATGCTGCACGTTCACGTCGATCAATTTAACTCGCCAAAAGAAAAAGAAACCGAGCAACTCTGTGATAAATCGGTAGAACACGGAATGCAAGGACGTGTTGTGGCAATTCACGGTATTTCAATTGGGGCCCACCCAAAAGATTACCGTAAAATGTTGTATCAAAAAATGCGTGATAGTCAAATGATGGTCATTGCTTGCCCGATGGCGTGGATTGATAGTGGTCGTAAAGAAGATTTGCAACCTTTCCATAATGCTCTAACTCCTGCTGATGAACTAATTCCTGAAGGTATTACTGTTGCAATTGGTACAGACAACATCTGCGATTATATGGTGCCATTATGTGAAGGCGATATGTGGCAGGAGTTAAGTCTGCTCTCTGCGGGCTGCCGTTTTACTAACTTAGAAGAAATGGCAAATATCGCCAGTATTAATGGACGAAAAGTATTAGGCTTATAATTAATAGCTTTATTTATGCAAAAACAAAAAAGAGTTGATATGCTAAATATCAACTCTTTTTTAGTGCTACCTTATCTTCTATATTTACCCGCCATTGCCTGATAAACCGCATTTTCATTCGCTAAGATGGTGTATTTGGCATTTAAAATTGCCAATTGGGAATTACGCTCTGTATTCATTGCTGCTATCCATTCACGGAATTCTGAAACACCTTGTTCATAACGGTTTTTATAGTATGTACTTATGCGTTTATCTTGATTATACGCATCTTGTAGCACTTTTAACGAGCTTCTTGATTGCGTATAGCCATAATAATAACGGTCAATTTCATTTAATGCCGCAGTAATTTTTTGCTCATAATTTAAACGAGTCGTTACATAATCCGCTTCTGAAATTTTCACGTTATTTTTTATACGATTCCAATCTAAAAATGGTAACGCAAGTGATACAACACCACTTCCTACCGGATTATCGGCCACATTACCAATGTTAGCACCACTACCGGTAATTGAACCACCAATAGTTAAAGTTGGGAACCAACTCTTCTCTGTTGCGGTTAAAGTTTTAAACGCACTTTGTAAACGTTGTAATGAACCTACTACATCAGGGCGATTTGCAATAGCTGAAACAGGCACATTTAAATCTACGCCTTGTAATTTCACATTCATAATATTCGGATAACGGATATTAAGCGGTGTATTTGGGTGAATATTTAGCAAATTGCGTAACGTTTGTTCTGCTGTTTTTTGCATAGTGCGTAGCTCAATCACTTTATTACGAGCAGTTAAAACGGCTTGTTGAGCTTGATCTACTGCTAAACGGTCAATTGCACCTGCATTCATCTTGTTCGTTAAAATACGGCTGATTTGCTCGTAGTTTTTGATGCTTTCTTCAGTGATACGAATGGCATCACGGTAATAAGCCAATTGGTAATAAGTGGTTACTACAGAGTTGATAATAGATAAACGGGTCGCTTTTAAATCTTCCATTGTTGCTTTATGAGCCCATTCTGCGGCACTTGCGGTATCGGCTAAACGTCTCCACAAATCAATGGTATAGCTTAAATTAAATGCAGCTTGAGCTGCGGTAGTTGAAACACCTGTTGAAATATCATTAGACGAAGAGCCAATGCCTTTTGCCGCAGAAGCTGAGCCTGAGCCACTAAAGGTTGGCACTAAATTTGCCCCCACTAAATTAGCGTTATAAAGCGCTTTATTTACTGCAATACCGCTTTTCGCTAAATCAAGGTTATTTCTAATGGCTAAAGCCACAATACGGTTTAATTCTGCATCATTGTAACCTTGCCACCATTGCCCATTAATTTGATATTGCTTTGTGATTTCATCATAGCTTTGGTAGGTTGCTTGTGCTTGTTGCAAAGTGCCGTCATTACTCATATTTCCTGTGGTACAAGCCGTTACCGTTAAGGCTAACACCACAGAAAAGGCTAATTTTGAGAGTTTCATTCTATGTCCTTATTTAGGATAAAATAATTTTGGGAAAAAATTTGGGTAGAAAACTGGCGTATTCTACCCAAAAACAGATTGCCTTTCCAGTTAAATGAACGACTGTTCATTTAATTATTTAACAAATCAGTAATCAAATGCTGATGACGAATTTGTTGCGAGCCTAAGCTCAAACGCTCAGCAATTAAAATCGCTTTTAGCTCTTTCAATGCCTGTTGGAAATCATCATTAATAATCACATAATCGAACTCATTGTAATGGCTCATTTCCGACACCGCCTCTGCCATACGTTTGGCAATGGTTTCAGCGGAATCTTGCCCACGCCCGATTAAGCGTTTTTCCAACTCGGCTTTTGACGGTGGCAGAATAAAAATAGTTTTCACATTCGGCACTTTTTCCCGAATTTGTCTAGCCCCTTGCCAATCAATATCCAAAAAGACATCAATGCCCTGCTCTAGGCTACGTTCAATCATCGGTAATGATGTGCCGTAATAATTGTCAAACACCTCTGCCCATTCTAAAAAATGCCCTTGCTCAATCAGCCGTTTAAACTCATCGTGCGAAGTGAAATAATAATGCACGCCGTCCTGCTCTGCCGGACGAGGCTGACGGGTAGTGTGTGAAATCGAAAGCTGTACTTCCGAACGGGGTAAATCCGCCAATAAGGCGTTAATTAAGGAAGATTTTCCTGCACCACTTGGGGCAGAAATAATATAAAGATTGCCTAAACTCATTGTGTATAGCTATTTGTTTTTTAGAGTAGGGCGAATAATAATCCGACCTACATTTTTACATAGGAATAAATAAAAATAATGGACAACTTTCATTGTCCATTACACAAAATTATCTACGAGCCAAAGGTTGAACGAAGGTAATGCCTAAATCCCAAGGTTGTTCAATCCAAGTTTCTTGCGGAATATCAATCACATAATCATCAACCAACGGGGCACCTTGCGGTTTCGCAAACACCGTTACAAAACGGGCTTTAGGGTACATGCTGCGAATTTCTTTTGCTGTGTTGCCGGTATCCACTAAATCATCAACCACAATAAAGCCTTCGCCATCGGTATCGGCTGCGTGTAATACGCTTAACTCACCTTGGCTATCGTGATCGTAACTGGCAATGCACACTGTTTCTACGTGGCGAATACCCAACTCACGTGCTAAAACGGCTGCCGGAAACAAGCCGCCACGGCTCACCGCAATAATCCCTTTCCACTGTGTGGCAGGTAATAAATTTTCTGCCAACTTGCGAGCGTGCATATGGAACATATCCCACGTCACGACATATTTTTCATTTGTGTATTTTTCACTCATAGAAACAACCTAATATAAAATTGGGGGCTACCCCGATATAAAAAATTGCACTAGGATAACCCGAAAATGCTTTTTTCGCTATCATTTCATTTATTTTTTTGTGCGGCTGGTTACGCAAACGTATGCTTAGCACAAAAAACCAACACTAAAATAGCTTTTCTAAGGTAAAAAAGACTTCCTTGTTTTGGCGAGAGTAAAAATCGGCAATATTGCTATCAATTTTTTGATAACGGAAATTAAGCTTCGGTACAATGCCACGCCAATGCCAAGTGCGGTTCCAGACTGACAAATTAGCCTGATATTCCGTGTCCAACCGCTTATAGCCAAATAAATAGTGCTTGTCGGCAAAATATCGCTTACCAAAGCCAATGCTCGCCTGTGTTGCCCAACGCTCGCCCTGAAAAACCGCCCCGATTCGAGCTAGCCATTTATTCGAACTTTGTGCTTTTTCTCGGGCAATTTCACGCACGCCATTTAAATTTGCAAAAAATCGTCCATTTTTAACCGCTTGCCACTGCACACCGCCACTGAGTTGGTGCTGATAGCTGTTATAACGGCTTGCGGTTAGCTCCTCAAAATACCGTTTTTGCAAATGGGTAAAACTCCCCGACACCAACCATTGTGAATTAAGGTAACGCAAACCGTTGAGTGTTGCCCCAAATTGAACATTATAACGGCTACTCCCCAGCCAATTTTGCTCAATAAAAGGCGAAAAAGCCACCCGATAATCTGCGGTGCGGTAGCTATAACTCGGCGAAACGGACACGGATTGCTCACGGTAATCTCGGTTATCCCAATAGTAAATCCCGCTATAATTGAGCGTTAAACCGGCAAAATGATTGCCTTTCACATTGTGAAATTTACTCAGCCCCAAGCCATAACGCACGCCTTTTGCCGATTGTGGCAAACTGTCTGCATTTTTGCGAAAAATCCGCCCATTTACATTCACAATCGGCGAAGATGAGGCATTATTCACGTTATCGGTTTGGGTATATTGCAGATAAAAATCGGGCTGCCACGCCTCGATTTCAGCAATTTGAGCTTGCGTATTACGGGCAATTTTAGCAAGTTCTGGCGGTAAATGGGCTTGAATAGCTTTAAATTCCTGTTCTGCCGCACGAAATTGCTGATCTTCTGCCAAAATTAACGCCAAATCAAAACGAGGGTAAACTAGACTCGGGTTCTTGGCTAACAGTTGGCGGTAGTGAAAAACTGCCGTTTGATGATCTTTTTTCGCATAGGCAAGTGCGGCGTGGGCGTAGTGCCACAACAAGGGGTCAAAATTTTCAGTTTGCGGATAACGGCTTAAAAGCGGTTCAAGCGTTGCCCAATCTTGGCTGAGAATCGCTTGGTTAATTTGCTGTTCAACATTTTGATTGAATGAATATGCAGGCTGATAAGCGGTCGGTTTTTGTGAATTTTTTACAACATTTTGCTCAAATTTGACCGCTTGTGAATGGCGTTCAAAGGAAATCGGGTCAGTGTTGTGTTCAATTACCGTTTCTGCCCATACAACAGGGCTGAAAAGCGAAAATAAAAGGGGATATTTTTTCATAGTATCAGATTAAACAGAGTGGCAGAGCCACTCAATTATGCTTAACCTAGTACGCTTAGCGTGCTAGGTATTAATAAAAATGCCGCTTAATTTTTCGTTAAACGGCATTGAACGTTAGAAAAGATTATTGTTGGATATCGCCACGAGTGCCGGCAAGACCGAAACTTTCTCGTCTTCCATTAGGATCTATATCAGTCTGAATTTTTCCAGAAATTTCTTCCGCATTTGGACCAAAAAATTCAATCTGATATTTCCCATCAACATAATGAGAATTACCATAATACTGATGTGTTGTAGAAGAAATACTATTTTTCTCTATACTTCCTTTATCTAATAGAATATACATTCCCCAATCACCCTCCACTCTTCCTGAACCAGTGCGATTAGTAAAATCAACATTATAGGTTAAGAAACCTCCACTATGCCCTGTATCTCCGTTATAATTAAAGGCTTTTCCTTCATAAGTTGCTTTACCTTCTGTTGGTAATTTTTCTGTTTTTAAACCTTTAACCGTAATCGTTTTATCTGATTTATCAATATATTTTCCATTTTCCCAACCTTTTCTTTCAACCTCTTGTGCTGTTACTACCGAATAAGGTTGGTTATATAAATAACTTTGTGTTCTAACTTTAACTCTGTCTTCGGTTATCTCTTTAAAACCATTAAATCTGATACCGTAATTTTCATCATCAATGCCTTTTGCTTTTATTATCGCTGCTTTTTCTGCCGCTAAACGTTCTGCTTCCGCTTTCTCTTTCGCTGCTTTTTCTGCCGCTAAACGTTCTGCTTCTGCTTTCTCTTTCGCCACTTTTTCTGCCGCTAAACGTTCCGCTTCCGCCTTTTCTTTAGCTGCTTTTTCTGCCGCTAAACGCTCCGCTTCCGCCTTTTCTTTAGCTGCTTTTTCTGCCGCTAAACGTTCCGCTTCCGCCTTTTCTTTAGCTGCTTTTTCTGCCGCTAAACGCTCCGCTTCCGCCTTTTCTTTAGCTGCTTTTTCTGCCGCTAAACGTTCCGCTTCCGCCTTTTCTTTAGCTGCTTTTTCTGCCGCTAAACGCTCCGCTTCCGCCTTTTCTTTAGCTGCTTTTTCTGCCGCTAAACGTTCCGCTTCCGCCTTTTCTTTAGCTGCTTTTTCTGCCGCTAAACGCTCCGCTTCCGCCTTTTCTTTAGCTGCTTTTTCTGCCGCTAAACGTTCCGCTTCCGCCTTTTCTTTAGCTGCTTTTTCTGCCGCTAAACGCTCCGCTTCCGCCTTTTCTTTAGCTGCTTTTTCTGCCGCTAAACGTTCCGCTTCCGCCTTTTCTTTAGCTGCTTTTTCTGCCGCTAAACGCTCCGCTTCCGCCTTTTCTTTAGCTGCTTTTTCTGCCGCTAAACGTTCCGCTTCCGCCTTTTCTTTAGCTGCTTTTTCTGCCGCTAAACGCTCCGCTTCCGCCTTTTCTTTAGCTGCTTTTTCTGCCGCTAAACGTTCCGCTTCCGCCTTTTCTTTAGCTGCTTTTTCTGCCGCTAAACGCTCCGCTTCCGCCTTTTCTTTAGCTGCTTTTTCTGCCGCTAAACGTTCCGCTTCCGCCTTTTCTTTAGCTGCTTTTTCTGCCGCTAAACGCTCCGCTTCCGCCTTTTCTTTAGCTGCTTTTTCTGCCGCTAAACGTTCCGCTTCCGCCTTTTCTTTAGCTGCTTTTTCTGCTGCCGCTTTATCGGTTTGTTGCTGAGTAGTTTGCGGTTTAGTATTCGGTTTTGCCACATTGCTTGAGCTTCCGCCCGAACCACCACTACTACACGCCGTTAAACCCAATAAAATCAAACTGGCTAAAGTTACTTTTTTGATAGACATAAAATGTTCCTTTTGTAAGATAAACAAAAATAGATGTGTATAAAACACGCGTAGATTGTACAAAAAAAAAACAACTCGTCATCAAATATTTTTTTAAGATTTTTTTGTTAAATTTCCACTAAATATTCTACAATGTCAGAGGTCTATATCAGCTTGAACACAAGCGGTTATTTTTTCTTAAAATTTTACAAAAGGAGCTTATTATGTCTGAAATCTCAACGCTCGCACCGCAACTGCTTTGGCAATGGTTTGATAAAGTTTGTGCCATTCCGCACCCCTCTTATTACGAGGAAGAACTGGCTGAATTTATTGTAAATTGGGCAAAATCAAAAAATTTCTTCGTAGAACGTGATGAAGCGGGCAATGTGTTAATCCGTAAGCCTGCAACGGCAGGAATGGAAGATCATGCGACCATCGCCCTACAAGCTCACTTAGATATGGTGCCACAAGCCAATGCCGGCACAGCTCACGATTTCACCAAAGACCCAATTCAGCCTTATATTGACGGCGAATGGGTAAAAGCCAAAGGCACAACGCTTGGGGCGGATAACGGCATTGGTTTAGCCTCGTGCTTAGCAGTGTTGGATAGTGATGATTTAGCTCACCCAAACATTGAAGTGCTACTGACTATGACAGAAGAAGCAGGAATGGAAGGGGCGATTGGTTTACGTCCAAACTGGCTGACTGCCGATATTATGATTAATACCGACACCGAAGAAAACGGCGAAATTTATATCGGCTGTGCCGGTGGTGAAAATGTGAATATCACACTACCTGTTTTCTTAGTGCCACATCAACAAGACGCTGCACTTACTGTTACGCTTAAAGGCTTACAAGGCGGGCATTCAGGCTGTGATATTCACACCACCCGTGCAAATGCGATTAAAGTGTTCGCTCGTATTTTGGAAGAAGCCTATAACAAAGTAGAATTTCAAATTTCAATCGTTCAAGGTGGCTCTGTGCGTAATGCTATTCCCCGTGAAGCACACGCAACATTGGTTGTTTCTGCAGAAAATAAAGAAAAATTGACCGCTTGTTTAACTCAAACTGCCGAACAATTAAAAACAGAATTTCGCATTGCAGAGCCAAACTTCAACTTTTTCATTGAAGAGGCGGAATTGCCTGAACAAGCCTTCGATCCAGCAAGCACTACTCGTGTTATTCATTTCCTTAATGCTCTGCCAAATGGCGTGGTGCGTAATAGCGATGTAGTAGAAAATGTGGTGGAAACCTCATTAAGCATTGGTGTGCTTAATACCGAAGAGAATGAAGTAAAAGCAACCATTCTTGCCCGCTCATTAATTGAAGGTGGAAAAGAGGAAATTCGCAGTAAAATCCGCTCATTAGCTGCTCTTGTTGGTGCTGAATTTGAATTTTCAGGTAGCTATCCGGGCTGGGAGCCAAATCCAGAGTCAAAAATTACTCCATTAACCAAAGCGATTTATGACGATATTTTAGGCTATAAAGCTCAAATTAAGGTTATCCACGCGGGCTTAGAATGCGGCTTAATTAACAAAATCTACCCAAATATGGATTTTGTCTCGATTGGACCAACCATTCTCAACGCCCACTCGCCAGATGAAAAAGTGCATATTCCAGCGGTGGAAACGTATTGGAAATTATTAACACAGATTTTGGCACAAACTCCAAAGAAATAATCTAAGATATATTAAAAAATGCCCTCAACTGGAGGGCATTTCACTAGCTACGGCTTGGAATATATTGGAATGACCCACCTAGAGCTTGAGCATACTTTATTAGAGTATCTGCTTTAGGAATCACTAACCCTCTTTCAAGACGACTGATATTTTGGGTTTTAATACCTGTTCGTTGTGCAATTTCTTGTTGAGAAAGTTTTTGAGCTAGGCGATCTTGTTTTAGTTGTTGAATCATCGCTTGTTGCAATTTATGCACTTTCAAACGCTCTATAAAAGTTGGATCTTGTTCTAGTAACTCCTGTTTAAATTCCTCTAAAGACACAAACTCTAATTTTTCATTTTCCATTCGTTACTCCTTATTTTGCTGAGCAAGCTGTAATTTAACTTGCCGCATTCTCTCTTTGGCTAGCTGTAAATCTTGTTTTGGGGTTTTCTGCGTTTTCTTTTGTATGGCGTGGATTACATAAATTTGTTTACCAATATGAAAAAAGAAGAAACTGCGAGATCATCTAAATCAAAATAGATTTTCTCTTGTAATGATAGAGGCATTTTAGAGATCGCTTTTTTCATTTGAGCTAAAATATGTACTGTAAAATTAGGCTTTACGTCCTCATTTATCTCAACCATAGCGACCTCAAAATAATCATTTATGATGATTTTATCTAATAAGCAATAAACTGTAAATTAAATAATTTCTTAAATACAATAAAGGCGGATAAATCTCCGCCTTTCATTATCTATAAATATCTTCCCCATTTCGTCTGGTTTTGAGTAGCCGTAAAATCCAAACATATTGCTCGGGGTTTTTCTCCACAAAATATTCAATCACTCGGTTCATTTCTCGGGCGGATTGAATTGGATCGCCTGAAAATTCAAGCGGTGGCAAAATTTCCATTTCATATTTTGCTTTTTCCGCATTATAAATCGAGAACATCGGGATCACTTCCGCATTCGCCACTCTCGCCATTTTATTCAAGCCCGGCAGCGTTGCTTTTTCAGTTGCAAAGAAATCTGCATACACACTTAATTCTGCGCCAAAGTCTTCATCTGGCAAGAAGTAACCCACATCGCCTTTTCTTACATCGGCTAAAAAGGCTTTAATGCCGTTTTGACGAGTGTGCATTCGCCCACCTAAACGCTCACGGGTAATGTTCCAGAGCCAATCCACCAATGCATTACGGTGTGGATTATACATTGATGTCATCGGATAGCCCAAAGAGAACATCGCCACCCCAGCCATATCAATCGACCAAGTATGCGGCACAAGCATAATCACGTTTTTTCCGCTCTCTTTAGCTTTTATCACATACTCAAAACCCGTAAATTCACAACGTTTTTGTAAATACGACACTGGGCGGATTGCCGTTTCGCCAATCGCTAACATTGTTTGAGCCACCGTGATGAACATTTTCTCCACCACCTCTTCACGCTTTTGCTCGCTCCACTCAGGGAAGCAGTAGCGTAAATTGACTTTTGCACGATGATAGCCTTTTTTATTTTTCTTTTTGAGGTATTGATAGGCAGTTTTACCCACAAAAGTAGCAAATTTATCTCTTATCCTTGCTGGCACATACGCCAAAATCACAAGCCCTAATACGCCTAACCACACGCCCCAATACTTTGGGTGAAAGAAAGACCATCGGAATTTGTGAGTGTAACCGTCTTGGGCGGTAATTCGTGTCATTATATAATTCCTCTTGTTTGTCACTTTTCTTTGCTTGTGCAAAGAAAAGTAACCAAAAGAAAGCACACCCTGCTTCGTTGCTATCCTCACTTGGTTGAAATTTTCTTAACGAAAAATAACCCTGATGTTCGCTTCGCTCTCGCTCGGGTTATTTTCCTAAAAATTTCAAGTCGCTCGGACAACTCAGAAGGGGACCCGATCCGACCATACAAGCGGTGATTTTTTTGAAAAATTTTGCAAAATGATGCTTTGTTGGGTTCCCTTCTGAACCGCCTGAGCGACTTTGAATTTGTAGGAAAAATTCCTTGTTTGAGCAGCGAAGCTGCGAGTTTGGAATTTTTTCGTTAAGCAAATTCAAACCAAGCGAAGACAGCGGTGAAGTAGGGTCGCCTTTCTTTGGTTACTTTCTTTGGCGAAGCAAAGAAAGTGACATACCATCTCATCTCTTATCAATAATATTCTTCACCGCCAATATTATCCCCAGCCCTATAAACGCCCCTGGTGGTAAAATGGCTAGTAATAATCCTGAATCAATATGCAATACGTTAATATATAACGCTTTTGCCCAGTCGCCGAGCAGTAAATCTAAACCGTAGAAAAGCGTTCCGTTGCCGATAATCTCACGCAATGCACCTAGCACCACAAGGCTTAATGTCATACCTAGTCCCATTGAAAATCCATCAAAGGCGGAGAATTTGACTTCATTTTTCGAGGCGTAGGCTTCAGCTCGCCCAATTACAATGCAGTTGGTTACAATCAGCGGAATAAAAATACCGAGCGATTGATACACAGGGAATGCAAAGGCATTCATTAGAAGCTGTACCGCCGTTACAACCGTTGCAATAATCATCACATAAATTGGAATGCGGATATCGTGCGGTGTAATTTTGCGGAAAAGCGATACCGTTACATTGGTGCAAATTAATACAAACATTGTTGCCAAACCTAACCCAAGTGCATTGGTTACACTGTTTGACACCGCAAGCAATGGGCAAAGCCCTAATAATTGCACCAAAGCACCATTGTTTTTCCACACACCATCGGTAAACAGATCTTTCCACACTGTTGCCTGTTTTGGCTCTACTTCAATATTGGTGACAGGGATTTGGTTTTTTCTTTCCATTTTATGCCCTATTTGCAATCTTTAAATTGGTCAATCATTTGCGGATTTTGTGAAAGCTCTGTGATCGCCCATTTTGCACTTTGGCGAATATTATTCACTACTGCACGGGGCGTAATGGTCGCACCAGTAAATTGGTCGAACTGTCCACCATCTTTTTTCACATTCCACTCTGCTTCATTTTCTAAGCTAAATAGCTTGTTTGTGAAAGATAAAATCCAGTCTGACACACGAGTTTCAATTTTATCACCTAAGCCCGGCGTTTCTTTATGTTCAAGAGTACGAACACCTAACACATTACCGTTTGGCTCAATCCCCATTAATAAGATGATGTTACCCGAATAACCATCTGGGGCGGTACTTTGAATTAAGTAAGCGGTCGTTTTTTCTGATTTTTTTGCAATATAAATGCGGTTCAAATAAGGTGCATTTTCAAGCTGAACCAGCTTACAGTTGCCTAGCACATCATTGTCAAAAAAGCTTTTCGGCACAACTTCTTCTAATAATTTACGCTGCTGCATTGCAGTTACATCATCAATTCTGCCCTTTGTAAGCAGATACACAGCGGTAGAAACAGCGGTGCTTAACAACGCAATCAAGCCCAAAATGAGGGCATATTTTAACGTGATTTTTGAGGTATTCATTATTTTCTATCCAATTTTGTGCCGTATAGTCTTGGCTGTGTGTAGTGGTCGATTAACGGCACACAGATATTTGCCAATAATACGGAAAACGCAATCGCATCAGGGTAATTACCATAATAGCGGATTACATAAAGCAGAGTGCCGACCAATGCTCCGAAAATCAATTTGCCTCTCGGCGTAATAGAAGCACTGACAGGATCAGTTGCGATAAAAAACGCCCCGAACATCATCGCACCGCTGAATAAATGGCTGACAAAATGAAGATGTGCTTGATCTGTTACCAGATCAGTAATACCGCTTAACACGATAAAGGTGGCAAGCATTGAAACAGGAATTTGCCAATGGATAATGCGTTTATAAATCAGCACAAGTCCACCCAATAAAAAGGCGATATTCAGTTGCAACCAGCCTGTTGCGAATAATCCATTAAAAATCGGCGTATTCATTACCGCCTCAAAGCCAGATTTGGCTAGGCTGCTTTTCATACTGTCTAGCGGTGTGGCTTGTGCAATGCCATCAACACTATTAACCAGTTGATGAAGACTAAAGCCATCGCTAGTTACCCCGCTGAAAATTAATGAAATCGCATCGCTCAATGTAGGTGGTTCGTTTAATAAATCAATCGGCACAATCCACGAAGTCATTTGTACAGGGAAAGAGACCAACAGCACCGCATAGCCCACCATCGCAGGGTTAAACAAATTCTGCCCTAAACCACCATAGCTATGTTTTGCCAATAGCAGAGCGACAATAACGCCAATCACAATAATCCAATAAGGAGCATAAGGTGGAATCGACATTGCTAAAATCAAGGCGGTTAAAATACCCGACATATCCGCTAAATAGAAAGCGGTCGTTTTTTTGCGTAATTTTGCAATTCCAACCTCAATGATAATTGCCAACCCCACCGCAATTACAATTTGGATGAGCACCCCAAAACCAAAATAATAAAACTGAACCCCGAGTGCGGGCAGCATCATCGCAATTACCCATAGCATCACATTAGCGGTGAGATTGCTTGAGTGCATATGAGGGGAACTTACAACTTTGAACATTAATTTTCCTTAAATTCTATTCCTGAAGCAGTGCTAATAATGCTTCTTTGCTTGGTAAAGCAGTTTGATATTTACTGGCAAAAATCTGATCGTTATCTTCTGGTAAGGTATATTTAACAAGCGATTCAGTTTTATCCTGACATAAAATCAAGCCAATTGTTTGATTTTCGCCCTCTAACCGCATTTCACGATCATAATAATTCACATACATCTGCATTTGTCCAATATCTTGATGTTTGAGCTTTCCTATTTTCAAATCAATCAAGACAAAACAACGCAATAATCGGTTATAAAACACTAGATCAATATAAAAATGTTGTTCATCAAAACTAATTCTCTTCTGCCGTCCGACAAAAGCGAAACCTGAACCAAGTTCCAATAAAAAATGTTCGAGTTTATCAATTAAGTGTTGTTCTAATTCATTTTCAGAATAACTAGGCATCTCTGATAAACCAAGAAATTCTAAAATATAAGGATCTTTAACTAAATCTGCTGGTTTTTCTATTTTTTGCCCTTCTAAAGCTAAAGCCCGAATTTCATCTTTATTTTTACTTAATGCCAAGCGAGTAAAGAGAGCTGAATCATATTGCCTTTCTAACTCTCGTAAACTCCAATGATTTTTCTCTGCCTCAATTTCATAAAATCGACGCTCATAGGGATCAGAAATACGAATTAGCTTTTGATAATGCGACCAACTCAATGGAAAAGTCTGTTTTTCAGTATCTTTTTTAATCAATTCGCTAGACACTGTCTGGCGAATTGGCTCTAATTTAGCAAACTCTTTCTCTAAAAATTGGGATTGCTCGCTATATGTCAAATAAAACTGACGCATATTTTTCAAATTAGAAACCGAAAATCCTTTCCCAAACTGCTCTGTGAGTTTTTCAGATAATCCTTTCAACTGACTTTGTGCATATTTTGCTCTTTCATTGCCTTGTAATTCATCTTCAACAATCATTCTTCCGATTTCAAAATAGGTCTGCACCATTGTATGATTAACAGTAGTCATCACTTTTTGGCGAGCCATATCTAACAATATAGCAATCTGTTCAAAGAGTTTATTCCTAACTAATTCTGTCATATTTGCCTCTCATACAAACAGGTTACACCTTCGGTAAATTCAAATTAAATCTAATCGCCATTAAACGGATAATAATCACCGTAAAAACAGTAGCGAAATAAACCCAATCGCTATCTAGTCCAAATGAATTTGCCATTACAAAAATCACACCGCCAATCAGGCTTGCAGTGACATAAACCTCTTTTTGTAGCACAATCGGTACTTCGTTTCGTAAAATATCTCGAATTACACCACCAAAACAGCCTGTTACACCGCCAAGTGCTACGCAAATAAGTGGGTGAAGCCCAAAATCTAAACCTTTTTGCACACCGATGACAGTAAACACGCCAAGCCCAATCGCATCGAACACAAGCAAACCAGTTTGCCAACTTTTGCGGGAAATTTGATTGCGGAAAATCGCAGTAATCACAACTGCCAAAGTAATCATCAACACATAAATCGGCTGTTTCATCCAGAATACAGGGGTTGAGCCAATCATCATATCCCGCAATGTGCCACCGCCTACGCCCGTTACAAATGCCAAAATAAACATGCCGAAAATATCCATTTTGTGTTGGCGAGCCGCAATCGCCCCTGAAATCGCAAACACGATTGTGCCGATTAAATCCTGAATAAACAGGAACGACCACGGCAGCGGTGGAATTAGCTCGCTAAACATCTTTTTGCTCCTGTTGAGCTTGCTTACGGGCTTTTGCCCTTGCAATAGCAGCGGCAACGGCGGCTTTGCGTGGGTCGATTTCCGTATTTTCTGTTGGCTCGGGCGAATGGTTATTCGCCCCTACAGTTGCAATATTTTCCGATTTTTCGACCGCTTGGTGGGCTTCTTTTTTCGCTTTCGCTCGTGCTAATGCTGCGGCAACGGCGGCTTTGCGTGGGTCGATTTCCGTATTTTCTGTTGGCTCGGGCGAATGGTTATTCGCCTCTACAGTTGCAATATTTTCCGATTTTTCGACCGCTTGGTGGGCTTCTTTTTTCGCTTTCGCTCGTGCTAATGCTGCGGCAACGGCGGCTTTGCGTGGGTCGATGTCAGTATTTTCTGGTGGCTCGGGCGAATGGTTATTCGCCCCGAACGTTGCAATATTTTCCGATTTTTCGACCGCGTGGTGGGCTTCTTTTGTCGCTTTCGCTCGTGCTAATGCTGCGGCAACGGCGGCTTTGCGTGGGTCGGCTTCTGTATTTTCTGTTGGTTCGGGCGAATGGTTATTCGCCCCTACAGTTGCAATATTTTCCGATTTTTCGACCGCTTGTTGGGCTTCTTTTTTCGCTTTCGCTCGTGCTAATGCTGCGGCAACGGCGGCTTTGCGTGGGTCGGCTTCTGTATTTTCTGTTGGTTCGGGCGAATGGTTATTCGCCCCTACAGTTGCAATATTTTCCGATTTTTCGACCGCTTGTTGGGCTTCTTTTTTCGCTTTCGCTCGTGCTAATGCTGCGGCAACGGCGGCTTTGCGTGGGTCGGCTTCTGTATTTTTTGTTGGTTCGGGCGAATGATTATTCGCCCCTACATTTGTAATATTTTCTGATTTTTCGACCGCTTTTTCTGCCTGTTTGGCTAAACGTCTGGCTTTGCGTTGTGCCATTAAATCGCTGTTATCTGGCTCGCCGTTAGGTTTTGCTTTTACTTCTGTTGGCTTTTCTTGGGCTGTTTCAGCCGCTTTTTTCGCTTTCAAACGTTCCAGAGCGGCTTTTACAGGATCAACGCCACCTGCATTTGCCACTTCTTCACGACGTTTTTCAGCGGCTTGTGTGATGCGAGCCGTTCTTGCATCTCGTTCTTTTTGTAAACGGGCTTCTCTTGCCTCAAAGCGGATTTTTGCTTCTTCTGCCTTGCGAGCTTTTTCCTCAATCTCATTGATTTTTGCTTTTTCTTGGCGGAAATATTGGATAAGCGGAATATAGCTTGGGCAAACGTAAGCACAAACGCCACACTCAATGCAGGCATCGAGATTATATTCTTTAGACTTATCGTGATCTTCTGCACGAGCAAACCAGTAAAGCTGCTGTGGCAATAAACCAACTGGGCAAGCATCAGAACAGTTTGAACAACGAATACAGTTACGCTCAGGCTCTGGCGGAGCATATTCAAAATGATCTGGGGCAATTAAACAGTTTACCGTTTTGGTAACAGGTGCTTGCAATGAAGGCAGAATAAATCCCATCATCGGCCCACCTAAAAACACAGGGAAACGCTTGTCAGCTTGATAATCCACTTGCTCTAATAAGTGTTGAATTGGCGTGCCGAGCCTTGCCCATACATTGCCTTTATTGCGAATTTTATCGCCCGTAAGCGTAACCACTCGTTCAATTAACGGCTCGTCATCAATAATCGCACGTTTAACCGCATAAGCTGTGCCGACATTATGCATTACAATGCCCATTTGAATGGTGCGTTGCCCTGCGGGGATTTCAAGCCCGGTCAATACTTGGATTAGCTGATCAGACGCCCCTGACGGATATTTAGTCGGAATGGCTCGCACAAACATATCATTCGAGCCTTTTAGAGCATCTTCTAGGGCTTTAATGGCGTGCGGTTTGTTGTCCTCAATCGCAATCACTACTTCTTCAGGGCGAAGTACATAACGCAAGATCCGAATGCCTTCAATCAGATCGTGGGTGTAATCTTGCATTAATCGATCATCACAAGTAATGTAAGGCTCACATTCCGCCCCGTTAATCACGAGCAATTTGCAGCGTTTATCCGCAAGGCTTAATTTTGTTGCGGTTGGGAACACCGCTCCGCCCAAGCCAGCAATGCCGTATTGGTAAACTTTTTGGATAATTTGATCGCTTGTAAGGCTTAAGAAATCTTCTATCGGCTGGCGTTCTACCCATTCATCTTTGCCATCGGTTTCAATGATAATCGTCATTTCAGGTAAGCCTGAAGCGTGGGTAGATACATAAGGCTCAATGCCAATCACTCGCCCTGACGTTGGGCTGTGTACGGGCAGTTGGCGGTAATGATCACCTTTAGTGAGCGGTTGCCCTTTTAGTACCAAATCGCCTACTTTGACTAATAGCTCGCCCGCCACACCTGAATGCTGCACAACTGGCACATAGAAAAAGCGAGGTAAATTAAGGGTACGGATTGGCTTACTGTTGGATTGATCTTTGTTTTCCATTGGGTGAATACCACCTGGGAAATCCCACAGTTTACCTGTTTCTTTATTTTGGCGGATTCGTTCAATCACTAAATTAGGATTGCTCATTTTTTCCTCCGCCAGTAACTAATTTTTTCTGTAATTCGGTTGTATTTACCACAGGAATAATTAAATTTTGGTCGAACTTCCAATTCCACGATTGCGTGGTTTGTTTAACAGGGATCATTTCAATACAGTTTGTCGGACAAGGAGCAACACAAAGCTCACAGCCTGTACAGAGATCAGGAATAATGGTGTGCATTGCCTTATTTGTGCCGATAATCGCATCAACAGGGCAAGCCTGAATACATTTAGTACAGCCAATGCAAAGATCTTCAATGATAAAAGCCACTTTGACTTCGGGTTCTTCCATTCCTTCCATCGGCGGCACTTCTACCCCTAACAGTTCGGCAAGATTAACCACCAAAGGTTGCCCACCCGGCACACATTTTGTGATGACATCGCCGTTCGCAATGGCTTCGGCGTAAGGCTTACAGCCCGGATAGCCGCATTGTCCGCATTGGCTTTGCGGCAATAAAGCATCAATCTGCTCAACAATGGGATCAGCTTCAACTTTCAGTTTAATCGAGGAATAGCCCAAAATCGCCCCGAAAATCAGTGCGATAACAGCAATAGCAATAAGAATATAAGCGATAATTGGTAAATCGAGCATTAGAGTTTCACCAATCCTGTAAAGCCCATAAAGGCAAGCGACATCAAGCCTGCGGTAATTAAGGCGATAGACGCCCCTTGAAACGGGCGAGGCACATCGGCTGCCGCTAAGCGTTCACGCAGTGCTGCAAATAATACTAAAACGAGGGAGAAACCGGCTGCGGCACCAAAGCCATAAAGCACAGATTCCACGAGATTATTCGCCAAATTCACGTTTAACAATGCCACTCCAAGTACGGCACAGTTAGTCGTAATTAGCGGTAAGTAAATGCCTAGTAATCTGTAAAGAGTTGGGCTGGTTTTGTGTACGATCATCTCGGTTAATTGCACGATCACCGCAATCACTAAAATAAATACGAGTGTGCGTAAAAACTGTGCATTTAACGGCACAAGTAAGTAGGTTTCCAATAAATAGGCAGAGAGTGAGGCAACCGTTAGTACAAAAGTTGTTGCCAACCCCATTCCAATGGCGGTTTCCACTTTTTTCGACACGCCCATAAACGGACAAAGCCCTAGAAATTTCACTAGAACAAAGTTGTTAATAAGTGCCGTGCTGATGATTAACAGAATATAATCGACCATAAATTCCACAACATAAAGAGAACAAGCGGTTAAATTTGAGTGATTTTTTGCAAAAGATTGGCAAAATTCGACCGCTTGCTATGAAAATTTCAATAAAAAATAACGTGATATTATCCCCTGTTTTTACATCATTCACAATAAAAAATCAGAGGTAGAATGTTATCGATCAAATAGGTAGGTGGTTATGGCTTAAGATTAGGAAAAGCAGGTTCCATTTTTAGTATAATCAACTGAAAATGAAAACCTGCCTTTAGAGTATGGGGTTATTTCAACCCTTTCTTGATAAGATCATTGTATCCGCCCTGATTAGTAACATTCGTATAACCAAGTTTTTTCAGTTCATCTAATGCGATTTCAGAACGTCTGCCTGAACGGCAATAAACGTGAATAGGTTCATCTTTACTCAAATTAAGTTTAGTAATTTGTGTTGAAATCTCTGTATGCGGAATATTTACTGCATTTTCCAAATGCCCTTGAGCAAATTCTTCAGCAGAACGCACATCAATCCATACTCCTGCAGCTTTGGTTTGCTGTTGCTGAATTTGTGCTTTCTCCGCATAGCTAAAAGTGGCAAAAGGTAAAGCGGATAACGCCATTAATACAGAGAGTAATCGAATCTTTCGCATATTTCCTCCATTCTATTTTTGTGTTTCGACGGCTTCCATTGCTCGAAGTGCATAAGTATAAGCAGCACCTGCATTCAGTGCGATAGCTGTAGCCAATGCACCGGCAATTTCGCTCTCTGTCGCCCCAGCTTTTGCTGCTTCTTCTGCATGAACACTGATACAACTTTCACAACGGGTGGTAATTGCAACAGCAAGAGCGATCAATTCACGAGTTTTCGCATCAAGAGCTTCTGCCGCTGCTGCGGTATTTAATGCTCGATAAGCCTCAAACATTTTTGGATGTTCTTGCGCAAGCTTGCCAAACGATTTTTTAACATGAGTAGTATGGGCTTTCCAATCAGTAAATTGTTGCATTATCTCATTTCTCCTCTAGATTAAATAAAATGCAATGCTATTATTGCTATTTTTAGAATGTATTTTTTATTAAAAAGTCTCAATTTATGGTGAAATCGTATGATTGGAAATATTGATAAATTAGTTCAGCTAGCACAAATTCGAGGAGGAGTGAATGTACAATGCCATTTTCAAGGGGAATGGACGGTTCAACATCACGACCATGCCAATCAAGCAGTAGTGCATATCGTTACAGAAGGCTGTGGTTGGTTGAAATTAGAAAATGGAGAAAGCCGGCAATTACAGAAAGGCGATATTGTACTGCTTAGCCGTTCAGCGGCTCATCAATTAAGTAGCTCAAAAGATGTTAACCCTTTTCCGAGCTCGCCGGATATAGAGCAAAAAGGCGGGATACAAATTCGCAAAATTTTTAATGGTCAAGGCAATGAGCTTAAATTATTTTGTGCACATTTTTACTATGAGCCACATTCAGATCTCTTTATGAATTTACCCGATTGTATCTACATTCATCTTTCTGACCAAATTTTACAGCCTATCCTTAATTTATTACATCAAGAAGTAGATAAAGCTGAACAAATTTCACAATTAGCTATAGACAGTCTATCTAATGTGCTGCTAATTCATCTTCTACGCCATTATTTGATACAGAAACCTGAAGCAGTTTCAGGCATACTCAAAAGTATTCAAGATCACCGTCTCAGTACACTTGTCAGCCAAATTATATCTTGCCCTGAACAAGATTGGACTATTGAAAAAATGGTAGAAATATCACATATTTCAAGAGCGCAATTAATGCGGATATTTAAGCAAAAAATAGGAATAACGCCTCACGCCTTTGTCCATAATATCCGCTTACAATTAGCAGCAATGATGTTAAAAAATTCCTCATCATCAGTATTGACGATTGCCCTTTCCTGCGGATTTCTATCAGAGACACATTTTAGCAAAGCCTTTAAAAACCTATATGGCACTACACCAAGCCGCTATCGAAGAAATGGCATAGATTAACTGCCGGGCTCTCTTTTACCCTATATTTCACGCTAAAATTCAAGTAAAATAGGGCGAATTTTTTTTTGAGGAATACAAACAATGTCAAGTCAATTTGTCTATACGATGCACCGAGTCGGCAAAGTTGTGCCGCCAAAGCGTCATATTCTTAAAGATATTTCCCTGAGCTTTTTCCCGGGGGCGAAAATCGGGGTACTTGGTCTAAATGGTGCAGGTAAATCAACCTTACTTCGCATTATGGCAGGTGTTGATAAAGAATTTGAGGGCGAAGCTCGTCCACAACCGGGAATTAAAATCGGTTATTTACCGCAAGAGCCGAAGCTCGATCCGCAACAGACCGTACGTGAAGCGGTAGAAGAAGCGGTTGCCGAAGTGAAAAATGCTTTAACTCAGCTTGATGAAGTTTATGCTCAATATGCCGATGAAAATGCAGATTTTGATAAACTTGCTGCAAAACAGGCAGAGCTGGAAGCGATTATCCAAGCTCACGACGGTCATAATTTGCAAAACCAATTAGAGCGAGCAGCCGATGCTCTTCGTTTACCGGATTGGGACGCAAAAATCGAGCATTTATCCGGAGGGGAACACCGCCGTGTGGCACTCTGCCGTTTATTGCTTGAAAAACCGGATATGCTGTTATTAGATGAGCCAACCAACCACTTAGATGCGGAATCAGTGGCGTGGTTAGAACGCTTCTTACACGACTATGAAGGCACTGTGGTGGCAATTACCCACGACCGTTACTTCTTAGACAATGTCGCAGGCTGGATCTTAGAGCTTGACCGTGGTGAGGGTATTCCTTGGGAAGGTAACTACTCTTCTTGGTTAGAGCAGAAAGAGAAACGCTTAGCCCAAGAGCAAGCGGCGGAATCGGCTCGTCAAAAATCGATTGAGAAAGAATTGGAATGGGTGCGTCAAAACCCGAAAGGTCGTCAAGCGAAGAGCAAGGCTCGTATGGCTCGCTTTGAAGAACTTAACAGCGGCGAATACCAAAAACGCAACGAAACCAACGAACTCTTTATTCCACCGGGCCCACGCCTAGGTGATAAAGTGATTGAAGTGCAAAACCTGACGAAATCTTACGGCGACCGCACTTTAATTGACGATCTCTCATTCAGCATTCCGAAAGGGGCGATCGTGGGTATTATCGGGGCAAATGGTGCGGGTAAATCTACCCTATTCCGTATGCTTTCAGGGCAAGAGCAACCAGATAGCGGCTCTATCGTGATGGGTGAAACGGTGGTATTGGCAAGCGTGGATCAGTTCCGTGATGCGATGGATGATAAGAAAACCGTGTGGGAAGAAGTCTCTAACGGACAAGATATTCTCAATATCGGCAACTTTGAAATCCCAAGCCGTGCGTATGTAGGGCGTTTTAACTTCAAAGGCGTGGACCAACAAAAACGTGTGGGAGAATTATCAGGCGGTGAGCGTGGCCGTTTACACTTAGCGAAACTTCTGCAACGTGGTGGTAATGTGCTGTTATTAGACGAACCAACTAACGACCTTGATGTGGAAACCTTACGAGCGTTAGAAAATGCGATCTTAGAATTCCCAGGCTGTGCAATGGTGATTTCTCACGACCGCTGGTTCTTAGACCGTATCGCCACCCACATTTTAGACTACGGCGATGAAGGCAAAGTCACTTTCTACGAGGGTAACTTCTCCGACTACGAAGAGTGGAAGAAGAAAACCTTTGGCGAAGCAGCCACTCAACCGCACCGTGTGAAATATAAACGGATTGCTAAATAGGTAGGTGGGAGCTTATCCCACCTTATACAGTCGGTCAAATAATCGAAAAACTTTGCAAAAAGGAGCAGCGATGATTTTCAAAGAAAAAGGCTATGATGAATTTTTAGCAGAAAAAATTCGCCAAGCAGAATTATCAATGGAACAGGGTAAAGGTGTAAGTAAAGCCCAAATGCAACTCAAAATGCAAAAATTACTTTCAGAGTTAGAAAGGGAACAAAACGAGCAGTATAAATCTTTTTCCACAGAGACTGTATATGGCTAGATATTGAATACTTTCACCAGAAGCTGAAAAAGAAGTGGAACAGATTTTACGAGATGTTTCAAACTTTACGGGTTTCTGGACTAGTGCTGTATCGCTGTGGCAAGATCTGAACGAAAAATTTGATTTAATTGCCTATATGCCAACTATTGGTAAAAGGCGAGATAATGAACGTTTTGAAACTTTTTGCAGAAATTACCGCATAATTTACCGCTTGTATGGCGATGATGTTTATATTTTAACCGTCATTCACTCATCTAGGCTTTACCCACGTCTAGAAAATTCATAATTTATTAAACTAAAATGACAGAAGAAAAAATTGTCCGCCAAGTGGTTCTGGATACCGAAACCACAGGTATGAATATGGCAGGCGGGCCTCCACAGATAGGACATAATATTATTGAAATTGGGGCGGTTGAAGTAATTAACCGCCGATTAACAGGTAGAACTTATCACGTTTACATCAAGCCACCCCGTGAAGTTGATGAAGAAGCGATTGCGGTTCACGGTATTACTAATGAATTTCTGCAAGATAAACCTGCTTTTGCTGAAATTGCCGATGAATTTTTGGAATTTATCAAAGGGGCTGAGCTGATTATCCACAATGCTCCCTTCGACGTGGCATTTATGGATCAAGAATTTTCCTACTTGCCAAATCCGCCTGCAAAAACGGCTGAGATGTGTACTGTTACTGATAGCCTACAAATGGCTCGGAAGATGTACCCGGGCAAAAGAAACAATTTAGATGCGTTGTGTGATCGTTTAGGCATTGATAACAGCAAACGTGTATTACACGGGGCGTTACTGGATGCGGAAATTCTTGCCGATGTTTTCTTAATGATGACAGGTGGTCAGATTTCATTATTAGGCGAGGAAGAAGTAGAAACAACCTCAGAAGTTATTGAAATTGAAGAAGAATTTTCAGTAATTACCCTAAATCCTGATGAGGCAATTATTCTCAGAGCCAGCGATGAAGAGGAAGAATCACACTTAGCTTTATTAAAGATCATTGAAAAGAAATCTAAAGGGAATTGTTTGTGGGCGAAAGCTACTGGAGAAGCCGAACAACTTCACTAACTGACTGAGTTAGAAATCAAAAAACCCAGCATAAGCTGGGTTTTTTAACATCTTTACTGATTATTCAGCAACTACGTTTACAGTTACTTTTGCATTCACTTCTGGGTGTAAGTGTACTTTAACTTCGTGTTCGCCAGTTGTACGAAGTGGACCTTCGCCTAAACGAACTTCAGATTTAGCCACTTCAACACCAGCTGCTGTTAATGCTTCAGCAATATCTTTCGCAGAAACAGAACCGAATAAACGACCATCCTCACCTGATGTTGCAGATACTGATACAGATGCGATTTCAGCAATTTTAGCTGCACGAGCTTGAGCTGCGTTTAACGCATCAGCTGCTTTCGCTTCTAATTCAGCACGACGAGCTTCAAAGTGAGCAATGTTTGCTGCAGTTGCCATAACTGCTTTACCTTGTGGGATTAAGAAGTTACGAGCAAAACCAGATTTAACGGTTACTTGGTCGCCCACAGAACCTAAGTGAGCAACTTTATCTAATAAAATAACTTGCATTGTACTCTCTCCTGATTATTGGTGGTTATCAGTATATGGAAGTAACGCAAGGTAGCGAGCGCGTTTGATTGCACGAGCTAATTGACGTTGATACTTCGCACGAGTACCAGTAATACGGCTAGGAACAATCTTGCCGCTTTCAGAAATGTAGTTCTTTAATGTAGCGATATCTTTGTAATCGATTTCAACAACATTTTCCGCTGTGAAACGGCAGAACTTACGACGACGGAAATAACGTGCCATTTGGCTTCTCCTGATCTATAAATTCAATCTGTTCGGTGTGTAAGACTAACTGATTTAAACCGTTAAAGTCTTTGTGAGTATGGATAAAACCTTTAACTCTCACTTGCTCACCGAGCTTAATTTGTTGGGTTAAATAACTAAATTGACTGCCTGCCAAAACCACTTTGATTTTGCACCACGCTTGGCGTTCTAAATTCACTTCTATTTGATTTGAACGATGTTCCAACCAAAAGCTGTAATGTGGAACTCCAAGAGGGCTTAGGCTTTGCTTAACCATTGTGGAAACTGTGCCACTTAAGGTTAAACAATTATCAATCGGCGAATTATTCGCCTGCTTCCTCTGATTCAACTTCAGCTACCGCTTCAGCAACTTTGCTTTCTTTTGCTTTCACCATTGGTGATGCTTCAGTTACTGCCGCTTTAGTGTGAACGATTAAGTTACGAAGAACAGCATCGTTATAACGGAAGTTAGTTTCTAACTCGTCGATTACACTTTGAGGTGCTTCTACATTCATTAACACATAATGTGCTTTGTGAAGTTTGTTGATTGGGTATGCTAATTGACGACGACCCCAATCTTCTAAGCGATGAACTTGACCGCCAGCTTCTTTAACAGATGCTGTGTAACGCTCAATCATTGCTGGTACTTGTTCGCTTTGGTCCGGGTGAACCATAAAAACGATTTCGTAGTGACGCATTGACTATCCTTACGGGTTAGCAGCCTCCAACTTTAGCCAGTCACCAACTTGTGGAAGCAAGGATTAAAAAACGGATGTGACTGAACGGCGGAATTATACTGGAAAAAGCCTATTTTGCAAGCAACAATTCATCTTTTTGCAAAATTTTGGCAAAAAACGACCGCTTGTCATCAAACAAATAAATAAAGTACAATACGCAAACGTTTGCTTTCTCATTTTATCAAGGAATTATATGAACATTTTAATTATCGGCAATGGTGGGCGTGAACACGCTCTTGCGTGGAAAGTCCGCCAATCTCCATTAGCAGACAAGGTTTTTGTTGCACCAGGTAATGCAGGAACAGCCACCGAAAACGGCATTGAAAATGTGGCGATTTCAGGTACAGATTTAAACGCATTAGTCGCTTTTGCCAAAGAAAACGATATCGGCTTAACCATTGTCGGCCCTGAAGCCCCATTAGTTGTAGGCGTGGCTGATGCTTTTCGTGCCAACGGTTTAACGATTTTCGGACCAACCCAAGCTGCCGCACAATTAGAAGGTTCAAAGGCATTTACCAAAGATTTCTTGGCTCGCCATCATATTCCAACCGCTGAATACCAAAACTTTACCGAAGTTGAACCTGCCCTTGCTTATCTGAAAGAAAAAGGTGCGCCTATTGTGATTAAAGCGGACGGCTTAGCTGCTGGCAAAGGCGTGATTGTTGCAATGACATTACAAGAAGCCGAAGATGCTGTGCGTGATATGCTTTCAGGCAACGCCTTTGGCGAGGCTGGAAGCCGTGTAGTAATTGAAGAATTTTTAGATGGAGAAGAAGCTAGTTTCATCGTAATGGTTGATGGCGAACATGTTGAGCCAATGGCAACCTCGCAAGATCATAAACGTGTGGGCGAAGGCGATAAAGGCTTGAACACAGGCGGAATGGGGGCTTACTCTCCAGCTCCAGTTGTAACCGCTGAAATTCATAACCGTGTAATGGAAGAAATTATTTACCCAACAGTGCGTGGTATGGCAAGCGAAAATAATCCTTACACCGGCTTTTTATATGCAGGTTTAATGATTATGCCAAATGGTCAGCCGAAAGTGATTGAATTTAACTGCCGCTTTGGTGACCCCGAAACCCAGCCGATTATGATGCGTTTAGAATCAGATTTAGTCGAGCTTTGCTTGAAAGCCTGTGAGGGCAAATTAGATACCATTCAATCAAAATGGTGTGAACAAGCCGCTCTTGGCATTGTGTTAGCTGCCGAAGGCTACCCTGCTGATTACCGCAAAGGCGATGAAATCACAGGTATTCCAACTGCTACGCAAGATAAAAAAGTATTTCTAGCCGGCGTGGAACAAAAAGAGGGCAAATTGCTCACTAATGGCGGGCGTGTGCTTTGTGCCACCGCTTTAGGAAACAGCGTGTTTGAGGCTCAACAAAAAGCCTTAGAGCTTGCCGAGCAAATTCAATGGCAAGGTAAATTCTACCGTAGAGATATTGGTTATCGGGCGGTAAAAAGAGAGCAAATGAAGTAAAAAACATAAGGCATACAAGATATTGTATGCCTTTATTTTTGCGGTTATTATTGCCGCTTGTTTTATAACCTATAATAAAAAATCTAAGGAAATTATGACAGCTTCTACACTAAACACGTACTTCTACGACCCTAACATTAAGGAACAAGCTACCCCTGCCGTATTTAAAAAAATCGAGCAAATTCTAAATAACGTTCCCGATTTGCAAAAAAATAACAAAATCCTACCGCTTGTAAAAGTGATTACACAAACAATGGAGGAACAAGCGGTCGAAATTCCACTTTCTTTTGCAGGTGATAAAGCACATTGGACAATCACACTTGAAAATGGCGACCAATTAACAGGCGAAATTGAAACAAGTGAAGACGCGATTTTAGCTCTACCAAAAGATCTTCCTTTGGGCTATCACACACTTTCCCTTAAAATAGCAAATACAGAGGAAAATTGCTCTCTAATTGTTACTCCTGAAAAAGCTTTCCAACCTGCTCCATTACAGCAGCAGAAAAAATTATGGGGAGCGTTTTTACAGCTTTATACCCTACGCTCTGCCCAAAACTGGGGCGTGGGTGATTTTGGCGATTTAAAGCAATTTCTTGCGAATATTGCCAATTACGGTGCAGATTTTGTTGGGCTTAATCCAATTCACGCTCTCTTTCCAGCTAATCCTGAAGGGGCAAGCCCTTACAGCCCATCTTCTCGCTTATGGCAAAATATTCTCTATATTGATATCAACGCCGTTGAGGCATTCAAGCAATCAAAAAAAGCCCAAGAATGGTTTAACTCTACGGATATTCAACAGCAACTTGCCAGCTTAAGGGCTAAAGATTATGTGGATTATAGTGCAGTAACCAAGCTCAAATTAACCGCATTACGTTTTGCTTTTGAGCAATTTTCAACCCAAAACCAAGCAAAATTTGATGATTTTATTGAGCAATCGGGAGAATCGTTAAAAATTCAAGCCACTTTTGATGCCTTACATCAACACTTTTCGGAACAACTTGGTCAGCACGGTGGTTGGGCTGATTGGGCGGAGGAATATCAAGATTATCACGCGCCTAAAGTTGCCGAATTTCAGCAAACTCAAGCCGAACTTGTCCGTTTTTATATGTGGCTACAATTCATCGCTATTCAGCAATTAGCCGAATGTGATCGTTTCGCCAAATCATTAAATATGCCGATTGGATTCTACCGTGATTTAGCGGTGGGCGTAACCAATAATGGAGCAGAAACGTGGGCAGATAAGGCATTATTTGTGCAAGAGGCTTCCATCGGAGCACCGCCTGATATGCTTGCTCCGAATGGACAAGGTTGGGGGCTTTCGCCAATGCACCCGCATATTTTACAAAATCGTGGTTATCAGCCATTTATTGATTTAGTGCGTGCTAATATGAAATATTGTGGTGCGTTACGCATCGATCATATTCTTGGCTTTGCCCGTATGTGGTGGGTAGCAAATGGCGAATCGGCTAAAGAAGGGATTTATGTTCGCTACCCGTTAGATGCTCTGCTTTCCATTTTGGCGTTAGAGAGCCAACGTCATCAATGTTTAGTGATTGCTGAAGCACTAGGCATTGTGCCGGAAGGGATTTTAGAGGCTCTTGAGCAAAAAGGCATTTTTGCTTATAACATTTTCTATTTTGAAAAAGCAGAAAATGCTGTCAAACCGCTGGAAGATTACCCTTATCAAGCAATGACTACCCTTAGCACGCACGATTTACCCACTATTCAAGGCTATTGGAAAGGTTATGATTTTGAGTTAGGCGAAAAATTTGATACTTACCCAAGTAAAGCTGTGGTGAGAAAGCTGAAAGAAGATCGCTCTTATGACCGTTTAAATATCCGCTCAGCCGTGGAAAAGGTAATGGAACTTGAGCCGAATGAAGTGGGGGTAACAATGAAATTTACTCATCAATTACAACGCTATGTGGCTCACACCAACAGTGCATTATTCGGCACGCAGCCCGAAGATTGGCTGAATATGTTAGAGCCTGTGAACATTCCGGGAACAAGTACGGAGTATCCAAACTGGCGAAGAAAATTATCCGCAACAACCGATCAGATTTTTGCAAACTCTGATATCCAAAAATTGCTTACGGACATCAACGCCATTCGCAAGAAATAGTGTAACAAGCGGTTGTTTTTTCGTAAATTTTTACCAAAAAACAACCGCTTGTATTTCATCATCTAATCTCTTGCTGATGATTTCTATGTAGTTTAATCCAGTTGTAATAACCGTAAATGGAGTTACACAGGTACATCACATACATCACTAACAATGGCAAGCTGGTTTCGCCGTTTTGGAAGTACATTGCCGCCCAAAGTGAAATCGTCATAATATTCACGATAATCCACAATGCCCATTGTTCACGGTAACGTAGCACCATTAAGATTTGAGCCACAATTGAAATCACTACCGTTGCCCCATCAAGCACAGGTAAAGCACTATCTAAGTATTTCAGTAATTCAACATACAGGAAAGTCCCAACAATAGCGGAAATAATCACAATCCCCCATTGCTTAGCGGTTAAGGCTTTTGCAATCACTTCCTCTACCCCTGCGTTATTTACCGTATTTTGGCTGGTCATATTTTTACGCCAGAAATAGAAGCCGATAAATTGCACTGGCACATAAACCAGTAAATTTAGCATCATTTCTCCATAAAGCTGAAAAGTATATGAAATATAAGCATAAAGAGAAACAGAGATTAAGCCGAAAAAGTAGTTGCTGATTTTCCCTTTACCCACAAAAACAACACACAAGATACCAGTGATTGCTGCAATGGTGGCAATCCAGCTATCTGGTTGATAAATAAAAATGGCAATTTGTATCGCAAGGAAAGTTAATAACCACCCCGCTTCAAATTTAGTCCAGCCACCAAAAAATTCTTGTTTTAATTTTGTTGAAAATGATGAGTCGTGCATACCTGCCTCCGATGTAAAAAATACATTTCAAATCATAGAGCATAAAAACCAAAAAAGCAAAATTAAGTAAAGGGAATTTTACTTAGGCTGAATATCGCCTTTTCTCACCTCTACACTTACCTCGCCTGAACGAGTTTCTGTACTGACTGCCGTTCCTGAGCGTTTAAAAGTGTAGTCGGCTTTGCTAAACTCACCTGTTTGATTATTTAAGAAGAAACGGCGATATTCATTTACCCATAACGCCGTTGCTCCACAAACTGCCACAGGCATTACCACTAAATTCACAAATGGGATCATCGTAAATAGGCTCACTAACGCACCGAAGGTAAAATTAAGGGTACGATATTGTGCAAGTGCATTTCTCATACGTTGAAAGCTGATTTTGTGGTTATCAAACGGATAGTCGCAATACTGAATTGCAATCAACCACGCCCCAAACATAAAGGTAAGAATAGGCACAATGGTTTGCCCTACCACAGGCAAAAATCCAAGCACAAAAAGGGCAATTAATCTTGGAATGCTGTACATCATTTTTTGCCATTCACGCTTTAACATTCTTGGCACATCTTTTAGCATTGCTCCGAAAGACATATCGCCCAATGGCTCGCCCGTAAGTTGTAGCTCTACTTTTTCAGCCAGTAAACCGTTAAAAGGAGCTGCTATGAAGTTTGCCAATGTGGTAAAGGCAAAATAAAATCCAACTAAGATCATTAAAAAAATCAGTGGAATTAGAATAAAACTTAGCCATTCCAACCAACCTGGTAACATCAATGCTAATAATCCACCAATATTGGCAAAAAATGCCCAAATCAGCCCCACCATTAGCACTGTATTAATCAAAATCGGGAAAATAACAAAGGGTAAAAATTGACGTTGTAGTAACAACTTCCAGCCATAAATAAAGTAGTGGAAACCAAGCCCTACTTGAGTTTGAGGCTGTGAAAAAGCAGAAGACATAATCATTCCTTATTTTTTATCAAAAATTTGTTAGAATATGGTAAGCTACGCACATTATTTTCGCAAATATGAAAATGTATTTTTTACTAATTATTTAAAATAAAGAGGACACAATGGAACTACATATTATTTTCTTTATTCTAGCCGGATTATTGATTGCGATCTTAATCGGCTTTAGTATTTGGTCTGCCCGCCGTGAAAAATCGAACATTTTCTCAAATACATTTTCAAGTAGACCTGTTGTTGTGCCTCCACCAAGTAATGAGCTAAATAGCCCTATTCCTGCTTCATTGCAACCACAAGCGAATGAATATCAAGCAATGTCTGTGCCAGAAGAAAATCCACAACAAATCCAACAGGAAGTGGAAAGCTCATTGCAAAATATCAAAATCAGCTTACCGGGAGAGCCTCAAATTCAGCCCGTACAGCCTTTTCAGCAACTTATGGCAGAACCTGCCGGTAGTACTTATGGTCAGCAAATTTCTAATCAGCAACATATTCAAAATACGCCTGATTTTGCGAACCCAACGATTAATGTCTCAATAACCCCTGAACTTGTGCCTGAGGAAGAAGCTCAAGTTTCAGCGGTAGAACAAACCGATGCAGTGCAAGCAACAGAAGAAGAAAATCCATTTGTAACGCTCTATGTTTATGCACCGCAAAATGAGCTATTTCGTGGCGACTATGTGGTTCACTACTTGGAAGAAGTTGGATTGCGTTTTGGCGAACACCAAATTTTCCACCGCCATCAACACATTGACGATTCGCTCAGCCCGATTATTTTCAGTGCAGCAAACTTAATGAACCCGGGTACATTTGATTTACATAATATCGCTAACTTCTCAACCGCAGGCTTGGTGCTATTTATGCAATTACCAACTGAAGGCAATGATATTGTGAATATGAAATTATTACTAAGCAATGCAGAACACTTGGCATCATCGCTCGGCGGTTATTTATATGACGATGCTCAGCAGCCATTTAGCGAAGAATCTCGCCAACGTTATATGCAACGAGTAATGCACTAATTGCAAAAATAATTGTTTTTCCGACCGCTTGTTACAAGCGGTCTTTTTTGTAGAGAATTTTACCAATGTCTTTATTTAGTCAAGGCTCTTTATTTGAAGAAGATACAACGCTAACGTTAGTTGAACAAATCGAACAACTTCGCCAAAAATTACGTCAATACGAATTTGAATATCACGTTTTAGATAATCCAAGTGTGCCAGATGCAGAATATGATCGCTTAATGAACGAGCTGAAAAATATTGAATGGCAACACCCAGAGCTGATTACCGCCGATTCTCCAACGCAACGAGTGGGTGCAAAACCATTAGCTGGTTTTGCTCAAGTTACGCACGAAATCCCAATGCTTTCGTTAGATAATGCCTTTGGCGATGAAGATTTAGACGGTTTTTTACGCCGAATGGAGAGCTATATTACGGCTAATCCAAACGAATTAGTCTTCTGCTGCGAGCCAAAATTAGACGGCCTAGCCGTGAGTATTTTGTATGAAAATGGCTTACTTACCCGTGCGGCAACTCGAGGCGATGGCACAACAGGCGAAGATATTACGGCAAATATCCGCACCATTCGTAATGTTCCGTTAAAACTCAATACGCTTAATCCACCAGCTCGTTTAGAAATTCGTGGCGAAGTGTTTATGCCCCAAGTTGGTTTCAATGAGTTAAATGAAAAAGCCTTAGCCAAAGGTGAGAAAGTTTTTGCTAACCCTCGTAATGCGGCGGCTGGGTCGTTACGCCAGTTAGATCCGAAAATTACTCGCCAACGCCCACTTGTGCTAAATGCTTATGGCATTGGTGTTTATGAAAGTGATGATGAATTGCCAAACACTCAGTTTGAGCGTTTGCAATGGCTGAAATCGTTTGGCATTCCCGTCAATAATGAAATCCGATTAGCTCAAGGCAAAGCGGAACTCTTAGCTTATTATGCCGACATTCAAGCTAAACGCCCAACGCTAGGCTATGATATTGATGGCACAGTGTTAAAAGTCAATGATATCGCCTTACAAGAACAGCTTGGTTTTATCTCCCGTTCTCCCCGTTGGGCGATTGCTTATAAATTCCCTGCTCAAGAGCAGATGACGGTTTTAAAAGATGTCGAGTTTCAAGTTGGACGAACAGGGGCAATCACGCCTGTGGCTAAATTAGAGCCTGTGTTTGTGGCAGGCGTAACAGTAAGTAATGCCACGCTCCACAATGGCGATGAAATTGAACGTTTAGGTATTGTCATTGGCGATACTGTGATTATTCGCCGTGCAGGTGATGTGATCCCACAAATTACAGGGGTGGTTGCTGAACGCCGACCTGAAAATGCAAAAAAAATTGAATTTCCGACCGCTTGTCCTATCTGTAACTCTGCGGTTGTTCGGGTAGAAGGCGAGGCGGTGGCTCGTTGTACGGGCGGTTTATTCTGTGGGGCTCAGCGTAAAGAGGCATTGAAACATTTCGTTTCTCGCAAAGCAATGGATATTGACGGCATGGGCGAGAAACTGATTGAACAGTTAATGTCTCGTGAGTTAATTAAAACGCCAGCCGATCTATTCAAGCTCGATCACACAACCTTAATGCGACTTGAGAGAATGGGCGAAAAATCAGCTCAAAATGCACTAAATAGCATCGAAAAAGCGAAAAATACTACCCTTCCTCGCTTTTTATTCTCACTAGGTATTCGTGAAGTGGGCGAGGCAACCGCTCTCAACTTAGCGAACCACTTTGGCAGTTTAGAAGCAATCCGCCAAGCCAACTTTGAGCAATTAAAAGAGGTACAAGATGTGGGCGAAGTGGTAGCAAACCGTATTGTGAGCTTCTGGCAAGAGCCGCATAATGTGGAAGTAGTGGAAGATTTAATTGCTCAAGGCGTACGCTGGGAAAACGTGGTTAAAACTGAAATTGCCGATAATCCACTAAAAGACAAAAACGTGGTATTAACAGGCACGCTTACTCAGCTGACCCGTGATGAAGCCAAAGCCTTATTACAAAGTCTAGGCTGCAAAGTATCAGGCTCGGTTTCAAGCAAAACCGACTATCTCATCGCAGGCGAAAAAGCAGGCTCAAAACTAGCTAAAGCCCAAGAATTGGGTATTCAGATTTTAACTGAGCAAGATTTTATTGAACTAACACAGAATTAATATTCGTCAAAATAGTAAAAAACGTCTAGAATACAAGCGGTAACTTTCGTAACAAACTTTGCAAAAAGGAACACAAAATGGCAATTTTAGTAACAGGCGGTGCGGGGTACATCGGTTCTCATACCTTAGTTGAGTTATTAAACGAAAACCGTGAAATTGTGGTGTTAGACAATCTCTCTAACTCCTCTGAGGTTTCGCTTGAACGTGTAAAACAAATTACGGGTAAAAGCGTAAGATTCTATCAAGGCGATATTTTAGATCGCGATATGTTACGCAAGATTTTCGCGGAAAATCAAATTGAATCGGTTATTCACTTCGCAGGTTTAAAAGCTGTGGGCGAAAGCGTGAGAGAGCCACTACGTTACTATCAAAACAATGTGACGGGATCGATTGTTTTAGTAGAAGAAATGCTAAAAGCAAACGTGAATACGATTGTGTTTAGCTCGTCTGCAACCGTTTATGGAGATCCTCAAATCATTCCAATTGTGGAATCTTGCCCTGTAGGCGGCACAACTAACCCTTACGGCACATCAAAATATATGGTGGAACGCATTCTTGAAGATACCGTTAAAGCCTTCCCACAATTAAGTGCGGTAGTATTGCGTTATTTCAACCCGGTGGGGGCTCACGAAAGCGGCTTAATTGGCGAAGATCCGAACGGCATTCCAAATAACCTAATGCCATTTATCAGCCAAGTTGCAGTGGGTAAATTACCACAACTTTCTGTCTTTGGTGGCGATTATTCTACTCACGATGGTACAGGCGTGCGTGATTATATTCACGTTGTTGATTTAGCTATCGGGCACTTAAAAGCATTAGAAAAACACCAAGGCGATGCTGGTTTCCACATCTATAATTTAGGCACAGGCACAGGCTATTCCGTATTAGATATGGTAAAAGCATTTGAAAACGCAAATGGTATTACTATTCCATATAAAATTACCGACCGCCGCCCGGGCGATATTGCCGTTTGCTACTCTGCTCCTCAAAAAGCCCTCGAACAACTCGGCTGGAAAACCAAGCGTGGCTTAGAGCAAATGATGAAAGACACTTGGAATTGGCAAAAGAATAATCCGAATGGATATAAAGGTTAAAACACAAAGGGAGATAATATCTCCCTTTATCATTTTAATATTCTCTTTTAGGTAATCCTGATGAAAAAATCTATCCCATTAATCTTGAGCTTTTTCTCGGCTTCGCTATTCGCCGAAGTTCAGCTTTCTCCGCTGGCTCTCACTGAAATCGGGAAAGTGAGCCAATTTGATCTCTCAGAACAAGGCGAATTAATCTTTATTAATCGTCAAAATGAACTATGGAAGATGGTTAATCAAGCTCAAAAATTAGCAGATGGCGTTTCAACTGAGATTGAACCCAAAGCCCAGCACCAACGAATTGCGTTAGCGGATAAGAACGGATATTTTATGTTGTGGACGGCAGATAAAATCTATACTTCCGATATTCCACTTGCTCCAAAAGCAACAATGACTGCCCTTAATTTTGCCACCATTGCTGTAACTAAACAAAACGGGCAATTTAAGTTAGCCAGAATTGAAACGCAAGGAAACCAAGCAAAAATTACCGCCATATCCGAAACAGAAGTGTTGCCTGATGCTCACCCTCAGCAAATTGATTTTGACTCAGCCCCCCCTAACCAAGGGCATATTGCCGTGCTTGCAAAGCCTGATAATGCCACCTATCAACACGGTGTATTAGGCGATGATATAGAGGCAGGTGAAATTCAATTCCTAGAACGCCATACCCTTAAACCATTAGCAGAAAAACTAACTCAGAAAGGGCGAGTTTTTGAGGCAAATCGTTTTGCGACTTTAACGGAAAATGGAAAAACCAAATTGATTTCCGTAATAGCTGGAGACGGTAATGGAGCCAGTACCGCTGTAATTAGCCTTAAAGAAGGCAAATTATTGATAGAAGCAGAAAGTGAGCCACTGCCAACTAACCGTTGGCAATCGCCATTTAGCTTTAACAATAAGCTCTATGCCATCCAAATGCCGCATTTAAAAGGTAATTTGGTCGAATACAGCCTCAAGGGCAACCGCTTAACCGAACGTTTTATTACCTCCGGCTTAAGCAACCACCGCTATGGTGATTATGAAACAAATTTAGTCGCAGCTACAGATCACTTTGCTGTCATACCTAAAGCAGGATATCGTCAGGTTGTGATACTTGATACAAATGGCAATCTATCTGAATTAACAACAGAGCTGCCTGCTGAAATCAAAAAAACCAAAGCAACACCTGACAGAGCCTACTTATTATTACACAATGGCGAGATATGGATTGCTGAAAACCAATAAAAATAAAGTGGCACAGTTAAGCCAACCGTTGAGCCTGAGCTGACGGATTTATTACCCTATGCAGATAAAACCATTCTGCTCAATACCACCTTTTATCCACAATTGGCGGAACAGCTAACCAAGCTTGGTTTTAAACTTGTCGCCTTAAACGATAACCCACAAACACCAGAAGAGCTGTTTGATCTCATTCTGCAACTAGGCGAACTCACCCAAAACCAAGCCAAAGCAAACGCCTTGGTGGAAAAACTGCGTTTGCAAGAAATCCCTGAAAAACAACCGCTTGTCGGGACGCTGATCTTATCAGAAACCGGCTTGGTCGAACCGCATTTTCCGCAATATCAAACTTTGTTGGCGTTGCTTGGGCTTTCGCCACTAAAAAGCGATTTAACCCCGCACAATCTCTCCCTTGAAAAACTGCTGTTAGCCCAACCTCAGCAGATCCTTTTACTGGCAGATAATCAACATTACAACCATCAAGCAGAGTTACTCCGCCACCCGATTTTGCAAAAAATCAGCCAAAATCGCCCGCTTGCCCGCCTGCCGATGAAATATACTTACTGTTTTGATCATGGTGTGTGGCAGGGAGCGGAGATTATCGGGCGGCAGCTTCGTTAGCCTGAACCACGGTTAAGTCTAAATTAAGAGCGGTCAGAATTTTGCGGATTGTTTCAAAACGGGGCTTACTGCTGGATAAAGTTTGATACAAACTCTCCCGCCCGATCCCCGCTTTTTTCGCCAGCTCATTCCTTTTGCACGGGCAACGGTATTCAAGGCTTGAATAAACTCCTCGTCCGTGCCATCTTTCAGCGTCTCCGCAAGATAGAGTGCGATAAGTTCGTCATTGGTTAAGTATTCGGCGGCATCAAATTCGGTAATGCCGTATTTTTCTCTTATTGCTTGTGGGATAGGATCATCTTTTAATTCGAGCATTGATTTTTCTCCTGTTCAATAGGATACATTCTACCCCCCAATGACTTATTTGTAATGTTTTAAATACAAAATAGACATAGCAAGGCACTATAACAGCGTTGAAAAAATGAATCGCTGGGCAAAAATGATTTTTTCTACAGCGATCCCAAAAATAGATTTTGCCCCTTGACGCCCGTTTTTTGAGTGAGGCAATGTGTTATAATTTTGCCAATAATCGACAGTCAAAGAGTATCTATGCCAAACCGTCTTAACCTTTTCCTTGCTCTTCTCCTGATAGGCATTTTCACCACCGCCGCCTTTTACCACTTAGGCGACTTTTCGGCATTGGTCAATGCAGAGGGAAAATTCAGCGATTGGCGGTGGCTGGTGTTGAGCGATATTCGCCTGCCGAGAATGGGGCTGGCGGTGCTAACAGGTGTGAGCTTGGCGTTGGCTGGCAATGCGATGCAGGGGGTGTTTCAAAATCCGCTTGCCAGCCCCGGTTTGCTTGGGAGCAGTTCGGGGGCAACGGCGGTGAGCGTGTTTCTGCTCTACTATTTTTCAGCTCCGATGGGCTGGCTACTGTTTGGCAGTGTAGCAGGGGCGCTGGGAGCGTTTTTGCTGGTATGGCTGATTAGCTTTCGCCACGGCACAACAATGATGATTTTAAGTGGCGTGGCGGTAAACGTATTGCTCGGGGCAGCGGTGACTTTACTGCTTTCCAATGCCGAAAGCCCGTGGGCGTTGGCAGAGCTCTACCGCTGGTTGCAAGGCTCATTAGTCTGGGCAACCGCAGAGGCAGTATCTTGGGCGTTACCCTTGATATTACTTGGCATTGTCTGCCTCTATCGGGAACGGCGTTATCTCGACCTGCTCACCTTCGGCGAAGAGACGGCTGCAACAATGGGCATCAACCTGCAACGCAGTTTTTTTACCGTTAGCATTGGCGTGGCCTTGTTGGTCGGAGCAACGATTCCACAAACCGGCACTATCGGTTTTATCGGCTTGATAGCCCCTCATCTTGCCCGTATTTGGCTGAAAAAACCGCCGTCTCAGCTTTATCTTACCTCCGCGTTAATCGGGGCGTTGTTACTGCTGATTGCAGATCTGGCGGTGCAATATGTGCCGTTTTTTGCCCGAATTTACATCGGCACGCTCACGGCGATTTTGGGCGTACCTTTTCTGATTTGGATTTTATTCACCCAGCAACGGAGATTGGTACAATGATCAAGATTGAAAACCTTACCCTTGCCCACGGCATTCAGCGCCTCTCTTGCCATCTGCCAAAAGGCAAATTGATCGGTATTATGGGCGCAAATGGGGCGGGGAAATCCTCGTTGCTCAAAGCGATTGCCGGCATTCTACGCCCGACAAGCGGTGAAATTTGGCTGGAAAATTGCAAACTGCACGCACTTTCCGCCGTTGAACGGAGCCGACAATTTGCCTACCTTGCCCAACAGCTCAACGTGGCGTGGCAACTTTCGGTGTATGATGTGATTGCACTCGGCTTGCCTGCACCTCTTTCGCCTGAACAAGAGCGTCAAAAGGTGCGTTCGGTTGCCGAACAGTTGGCGATTTCTCACCTGTTGGATAATACTTATCAACAGCTTTCTGGCGGTGAACAGACCCGAGTGCAACTCGCCCGTTGCTTGATGAAACAAGCCCCGATCTTACTTGCTGATGAACCGATTGCCACTCTCGACCCCTACTATCAAATCGACATTATGCAACAGCTCAAAGCCCTAACCCCAACACAAACCTGCGTGGTAGTCATTCATCATTTGCCCCTTGCCTACCGTTTTTGTGATGAAATCATTCTGCTTAAAAACGGCAATTTACTCGCCAGTGGCAACACACAAGCGGTCTTAAATGCGGAAAATATTGCAACGGCTTTTGGGGTAAAAGCTGAAATGGATTGGGCGAAAAGGGAAATGTGGGGGATTGAGAAATTGGAAGTGTAGTTCCAGTTTTGGTGATTTTTTTGAGAAATTGGAAGTTAAGTTCCAACTTGTTAATTTTTTTATAAAAATGGAGCTTAACTTCCAATTTGAGGAGGCTATGATTTCCCGTGAAAGCTACTTGCAAGAACTGATCCAATTTAAAGACACTGATTTATGAGGAAAAGGCTATTTAAAAACCAATGCAAAGTATTTTATTGTCGATAACGGTTTAAGACGACATGCTATCGGACGGAAAGGTGCCAATTACGCCAATCGCTTAGAAAATATTGTTTTCCTCGAACTTTTACGACGAGGATACACAGTGGATATCGGCAACTTAGACAGCAAAGAAATTGATTTTATTGCCCGAAAAACGGATGAAACAATCTATATCCAAGTAGCTTATGAAATCCCTGAAAATACCCACGAAACCGATAATTTACTGCATATTAAGGATAACTATAAGAAAATCCTGATCACAGGCAGATATTACGATCAATCCGAGATTGATGGGAGTGAAGTGATTTATATTGTGGATTGGTTGTTGGGGTAAATGGTTGGGGGCAAGTTATTTTATCCCTTAAAGAGGATAACCTTGCAAATATACGCTAAAAGGTATAAAGTTATCCTTATCCCTTCTAGCGTATAAGGAAAACAGAATGTTCCCCATGGTTGCTACCACACCACAAATGCTGGCGCACGCGGTGAAAGAGTACCGCAAGTTACAGCAAAAGTCCCAAACAGAAATTGCCAATTTGGCAAACACTAAACAAGCGACGATCTCCATATTTGAAAACGATCCAACAGGCACAAAAATTGAAACTTTGTTCAATATTTTAATGGCATTAGAATTGGAGTTAGTTGTCCAGCCTCGCCCGAAAAGTAGTGATATTTTGCAAGATGAAGAGGGCGAGATATGGTAGGCAATGTACTGACGGTTGCGATGAATGGGTTAGAAGTTGGGCATTGGCGAAAACTTTCTAGCGGAGCAACGGAATTTTGTTATATCCCGAGCTGGCTCAACTCTCCACGAAAACGAGCGATTTCTCTTTCATTACCGCTATCGGATCAAATTTATCGTGGTGATGTAGTCTATAATTTTTTCGATAATTTGTTGCCGGACAATGAATTAATTCGCTCCCGTATTCAGCAACGTTTTCAAACCACCACAAAATCGCCGTTCGATTTGCTTTCGGCAATCGGGCAAGACTGTGTGGGAGCTATTCAGCTTTATAATCAAACACCTTCGCCCACTCAGAACATTAACGCTCAAAAGCTGGCAGATCAGGAAATTGAGCATATTTTACAAAATTATCAAAGCCTGCCACTGGGTATGGCGGAGCAGGCAGATTTCCGTATTTCAATTGCCGGTGCTCAGGAAAAAACGGCCTTTCTTTACCATCAAGGCGAATGGAAACGCCCGTTGGGTTCAACGCCAACCACACATATTTTCAAATTACCGATCGGTTTTGTCGGGCAAGGGCAAATCGACCTTTCGAATAGTTGTGGAAATGAGTGGCTCTGTTTGAATATTTTACGGGTATTTGGCTTGGCTGTACCTCAGGCGGAAATTGCCTATTTTGGCGAAACCAAAGTGCTGATTGTGGAACGTTTTGACCGCCGTTGGGCGAAGGACAATAGCTATTTGCTCCGTTTACCACAAGAAGATATGTGCCAAGCGTTTAACATTGCTCCGGCTCGGAAATATGAAAATGATGGTGGCGTTGGTATTCTGCCAATTATGCAACTCCTCAAAGGTTCGAGCAATGCACTTGCCGATCAAAAAGCCTTTTTCAAAGCCCAAATTCTGTTTTGGCTGCTCTGTGCAATTGACGGACACGCCAAAAATTTCAGCCTATTTTTAGAACCTGACAACCGCTATAAACTCACGCCATTTTATGATGTGATTTCTGCTTACCCGTTGATTAGCCCGAAAGGCTTGCAAAAACAAAAGGTTAAAATGGCAATGGCGTGGCACGGCGAGCAGAATAAGCATTATCTTTGGGATAAAATCCAACTTCGGCATATTTTTCATACCGCGAAATTAGCAGGCTTATCCAAGCAGACCGTGGAAGAGATATTGCAGGAGATTGTTGTGGCTTCATCACGATTAAATAGTATCCCGACACAACATTTGCCCGAACAAATTGTTTAACCGATTTTGAGTAGGGTGGAGAGGGAGTTGGTTGTAGTAAATGGATAGAGGGGGACAAGCGGTCGTTTTTTTGAGAAACTTTGCAAAGTTTTTTGGGGAATTGACCGCTTGTTAATAGAGAAATTACTTCTGTTTTAACAAAGAGATGATCTCTTTTAATGAGTTAATCTCATTTTGCTTTTGTTCTAAGAGCTGATCTTTTGCGTTTAACAACTCTTCCTTATGCGCAATCATATTCTCTTTCAGCTGTATTTCTAATTTTAATTTTTCTAATTCGATTGTTTGTCCTTCCTGAATACCGTAGTAAACCGTATTATTATCTACAGTGTCATTCATCATAAAATAGACACCTTTATTTGCATTATGCATAAATTCCAATGCGTCCATATTAAATAAATTTGCTATTTGCTCTAACTTATCCAAAGTAAGCTTGGTTTCTCCTCTCTCAATTTTGGCATAACCATTTAAGGACATATGTAGCTTTTCTGCCATTTCTTCCTGTGACCACTGCTTAATTTCCCTTAATGCTCTGATTTTTTGATTGTATTCCATAGATACCTACTATTTGGCGAAATTTACCCACAAAAAGCGTAATTTCCTCCATCTTCTGTGGGTGGTTAAGTGAAGCGAAAAAACTATACTAATTCTAGTTTTTGTTTGTTTATTTATCAAGCAGTGCTTGAATTAAGAGAGTTCTATTATGGCTAATTTTGGCTTTCCTGTCGAAACAATCCTTGTCTTTTTTGGGGTTATTATCTTTTCGGTGTACCTTGATTTGTTTGCTCATCGCAATACCAAAGAGATTACAGTTAAAGATGCTTCGCTTTGGTCACTATTTTGGATTGGGCTAGCTTTAGCTTTTTATGGTTATTTATGGGCGAGATTTAATAAGGAATCTGCTGATCTTTATCTTGCTGGTTATGTGTTAGAAAAAAGTCTATCGATTGATAATCTAATGGTTTTCGTTGCTATTTTTGCATCATTTGGAATCACTGGCAAATTACAACACCGTATTCTTTACTGGGGGATTATAGGAGCATTGGTTTTCCGTGCAATCTTTGTGGTAATTGGAGCAAGCCTATTTACAGCAAGTCCTTATGTTGGTTTTATTTTTGCTGCTTTTGTCATTTGGAGTGGATATAAAATGCTCAGCAGTAACAATGAGTCAGAGGAAGAGATTGAAGATTATTCTAATCATTGGAGTGTCCGCTTTATCGGAAAAACAATGTGTGTTTATCCAAAATTGTTTGGAGAGCGTTTCTTTATTAAACATAATGAATTGAGTGCAGAAAATGTAGCCTTAGTCACTCGTAAAGGGATTCGTTATGCTACACCGGCATTCCTCTGTCTTATGGCAATTCAGACCTCTGATGTTGCATTTGCTTTTGATTCTGTTCCTGCCGTCATTGCCGTTACCCAAGAACCATTATTAGTTTATGCTGCGATGATTTTCGCTATTTTAGGGTTGCGTAGCCTTTACTTTATCTTAGCTGCACTGACTAAATATTTAGTTCATCTTGAAAAAGCAGTAATCGCATTACTTTTCTTTATTGGAATCAAAATGGGAATCCAATCTTGGAACCACGCTTTTGGTGATACAGGTATTCATATTTCCCCAAATACGAGCCTATTTATTGTATTAGGTACTCTTGCGCTTGGTGTATTAGCTTCCTTTATTTTTCCGGAGAAAGAGAATAGTGAAAAAAATTAATTTTATCTTAAGCCTATTATTTATTTCTAGCTCTGCGTTACCACAACCTTATAAAGCTCCACCAACATCTTCTACAAGTGGTTGTGTACCTGTAATTAGTGATGAGTTAATGGAGCAGTGTGTCAAAATTTATAATGAAGCTGAATGGCTAGAAAATCATTTAAACCATACTTCGGTTAATCAATACTCTCAATATGAAGTTAATCAATATAACCAAAATATTGCAAAATTAAACCAACTAACTAACTGGTTTAATCAAAATTGTGCAGGGAAACAATCACGATCAGCGTGTGAAGCAACCAAGAGATTAAATCAACAAGCAGGTTTACCTCAACAAAAGTGTTACTAATTTTATTCATCAACTCAATGGAGAATTTATATGTCAGTATCTTTATCAAAAGGCGGTAATGTAAGCCTAAGTAAAAATGCCCCTAATTTAACTAAATTAGTGATTGGATTAGGTTGGGATGTTCGAGCAACAGATGGTGCTGAATTTGACCTTGACGGCTCAGCATTTATTTTAGACTCAACTGGTAAAGTACGTTCAGATGCCGATTTTATTTTTTATAACAACTTGAAATCAATTGATGGTAGTGTTGAACATACAGGCGATAACCGTACAGGAGCTGGCGATGGTGATGATGAAAGCATCATTGTACACCTTGACAAATTACCTACTACGGTAAAAAAAATTGCGATTACCGTGACTATTCATGAAGCAGAATCAAGAAAACAGAGTTTTGGTCAAGTTATTGGTGCATTTGTTCGTTGTGTTGATGGCACAACTAATCAAGAAATTGCTCGTTTTGATTTAAGTGAGGATGCTTCAACCGAAACAGCTATGATTTTTGGTGAAATCTATCGCCATAATGGAGAATGGAAATTCCGTGCCGTAGGACAAGGCTTTACTGGTGGTTTAGCAGCATTAGCAAGAAATTACGGTATTAATATTTAATTGGAAATAAATGGGTAAGTAATTACCCATTTTTTATGGAGAAAAAAATGGCTATTGATGTAACTAAAAAACCTAAAATATCACTCAGCAAAGTGATTCTAGAAAAGTCTGGGGATTCTACTCGTATTGATTTATCTAAAAGCAATGATCAAAATATTGTGATCAATTTAAATTGGACACAGAAGAAAAATGCCGGATTATTTGCTAACCTATTTAATAAAAATCAAGATATTGACCTAGATTTAGGTTGCTATTATGAGTTAAATAATGGGCAATCTTCAGTAATTGACGGATTACAGTTCTCTCATAATCGAGGAGGAGCGAGAAATCAACGAACTCGACAAGGCTGTTATACCGAAGCACCTTATATTTGGCATTGTGGCGATGATCGAGGTGCTGGCAATAATTCAGGCGAGAATATTTTAGTGAATCCTCAAGGCGCTCAACATATTAAACGGATTATCGTTTACTGTTTTATTTATGAAGGTGTAGCAAAATGGGGAGAATCTGATGCTGTCGTTACAGTCAAAGTACCTAATCAACCGGATATTGTTGTTGAAATGGGAAGACAAACCGATCCTAGAACTTTCTGTGCAATTGCCTCTATAGAATTTCACGGAAATCAAATGTCAGTTCGTAAAGAAATCACATTCCATAATGGTCATAAAGAGTGCGATCACTATTATGGATGGGGATTTAACTGGGGGGCTGGTTCTAAATAAAGGAAAGCGGACTAGAGTCCGCTTTCCTGTTACTTATATAGCACTTTCACCTGAAAAATAACAAGCTCCACAGCATTCAGTAACCCAATTAGAGACAAGCAGTGAAAATTTAGGGATTGTTTGCAAATTGTGAGAGAGAATGCTCTCTCTTGTAGAAGTTAGATATTGTTCATCTCCTAGTAGCTGATTATTTTGTATAGAATTTGTCAGGACTTATGGCCAAGCCTAATGATTATATCATCTTATTTACTTATTGCGGTTAGAGTTCCTATTAACCAAGAACTATACCAAAAGGAACTTAGAATAATGAACCATAAGAATTTTATCAGTCGTTTTTGATCAGCTATTTGTTCTGATATCGCTGAGTGTGTTATTAACCACTGTTCATTTTTTAGTTGTTTTGGTAATTTAGATTCAAAAAAGTTAATTTCTTTTTCAATATAATCAAGATGCTTTTGCTGAGTATAGAGTACTAAAGCACATAAAGCTGAATAAACCATTAAAGAAATAACACTCACCCAATGTAATTCAATTTTCATTATATTAAATACTGCTGTTGCAACCGGTAAGCCTAACACTTGAGCAATAGATTTTCCTAAAGATTCATTAATTCGGATTGTAAATTTAGATGCATTTTCCTCAATTTTTTTTACAAATTTACTATAAGAAAAATCTTCCAGATAGAGTTGATACTGAGCAATTGCTTGGATTTTGATATTAACAATATCTAATAATAGATCACAGATATCAGGCTGAATGCGTCCCTCTTTCTCTGTCAGATAATCTGTCAAGGCACTAGAAAAAGCATTTTTCTTCGAGTAGAAATGCTCGGAATTTGTATCACCACCTAACAAATCGCAAATTTCATCAATGGCTTGAATTTGAGTTGTAGACAACCCTTGGATTAGTTGAACTAATAGCTTATTATCTCGAGCTTTTAAAGCTAACTCGGATGGCTTTTTACTAAAGAATACAACAGTATTATTAGTGACATAGAATCGATTTTTATCAGTAAGAATTTGTAATAGTTCTATAACCTTATTTAAGTTATTAGGAATAATTTGCTTATCAGAATGTTGACATAATAGCCATTGATGCTCAATAATTTCATTAAGATCTGATTTATCCCACCATGATCGTTTTCTTTCAAAATACTGTTCATAGCTTGCATAACCTAACCCACCTTCTAGCATAGGCGTTAAAGTGAAGGATACTTTATCATTTGTACCGAATGTTTCTGGACTTAGCTGAATCTCTGAGGAACTTTCAAGCCATTCTTGCAGAGCGATCACATCGTCTTGATTTTTAGGCACTACAAAACCAGTTAATTTGTTTGTACCAACTGTTGCTGTATTGATTAAACTAAAAAATGTATCTAATTTCACTGTAATAAGCTCTTGTAACGCTTGGTGATTTGCTCAAATTCTTCTTGATCCAACTCAATTTGCAAGTATTTCTTTTCACTATTTTCATCTTCAACAACTAAAACACTCGATCCAAGTTGTTGCATTTCACCTTTAATTTGAATATTTTTATTTGATAGTGATAAATCAAATTTTTCATATTTTCTTAATTTACTTTCATCCACTTTAAAAGATGAGTCTAGAATGATATTGTTTTCTTGACGATAGGTAAAGAATGTGGATTTTCCTTTTATTCCATGAGTATTCAAAGCATTATTAAGTAAAACATCAATGTCCTCTTCAATATGTACTTCATTATTATGGTCAAATTTAGTTCTCAATAATGTAACTACTTCTGTTTCTACTTGATGGCGAATTTTAGGATCACTAAATACGCTGGCTGTATAATTTTTTATATTTTTTAATAAGGATGATGTACTTATTCCATTATCAATTTTCATGCCAACAGGTATGAAATCTTGAATATATGAAGGAAGTCTTGTGCTACCGCGTTGAATCCATTGAATGTAATAAGTTTCATTCTCATGATTAGGAGTAGTATAGTGCTTTGCCATTCTGTTAAATTGATTTTAATCCCTACTTTTAATGCATCATTATCAATTACACTTACATTGGAAAATTCACCTTGTGCATCAATATTGATATATTTGTTAAGACTAATTAACGAAATTAATAAATAATCGGTATCATTTTGGCTATAAAATACCATCGGAACATATTCACCGGTGGTAGCTGTTTTCTGTGTAACAAAATGAAATAGCCCTTTAGCTAATTCTTTGGATAACTGTAAATAGTTAATCTGAGTTAATACTGAAAAATAGCCATCAGCTAAAACCTTAGATAAGGTATTCTGAATACCAAAACCACCACTAATAGAGTTATTCTTACCTGATTTATGTAGTTGCTGTTCAGCATATTCTACAAAGTTAGTTAAGTGATTATTGGTACTATGTAGGTTTTGTTGTAATTGTAATGTTGCATTACTAGTTGGGGCATTTTGTTGCTTTATAACTTGATGAATTACACCTGCGGTAATCTGAATAGTCATTATTTCTTTCCTTACATTTTAGTCATTTACATCATTCATTTTTAGATAACTTAAAATAACACATAAATTTTCGTATGAAAAATTTTATGTGTTACATAGAATTAAATCCACTGCATGTTAACATCTATTCTTAAATCCCCTCAGCCTGCGACTTCACATCTTGTTTCATCGCCACACTCAACCATTTCTTTGCCGTGAGTTCGTCCCAGCCTTTGCGTTTGGCATAATCCATCACCTGATCTTCGTCAATTTTCCCTAACGTAAAATAGTTGCTAGCAGGGTGGGTGAAGTACCAGCCGCAGACGCTTGCTGCTGGCCACATGGCATAGCTTTCGGTGAGTTTCATACCGATCCGTTGTTCGACTTCGAGTAAATCCCAGATGATCTGTTTTTCGGTATGCTCAGGGCAGCTCGGGTAGCCCGGGGCGGGGCGGATTCCTCGGTAGTTTTCACGGATCAAGCGGTCGTTATCGAAGGTTTCTTCGCTATATCCCCATACTTTGGTGCGTAGCTCAAAGTGTAGGTATTCCGCCATTGCCTCGGCTAAGCGGTCGCCAACGGCTTGGAGCAGAATGGCGTTGTAGTCGTCACCAGCCGCTTTGTATCCTTCGACCAAATCGTGTTCTTCAATGCCGGCACAGACGGCGAACATACCGAACCAGTCTTGTTGTCCTTCTCGGTCGGCGATGAAGTCGCTTAAACAGAGGTTGTACGGGCTTTTGCTGTTTTTGCCTCGTTCCGATTGTTGGCGGAGGTGGTAGGATTTGCCGATACAAGCGGTGCGATCTTCGTTTAAAATTGCAATATCATCGCCCTCACGCACGGCAGGGAAAATCCCCATAATCCCGCTTGGATTGAGCTTGCCGTTTTGCTCAAATTCGTCCAGCACCCGTTGGGCATCGTTATAGACACGGCGTGCCTCTTCGCCGCCTTCCGGATAATCAAAGGCATCAGGATAACCGCCCATTAAGCCCCAGAGCATAAAGAACGGCGACCAGTCGATAAATTTGCGTAGGGTGGCAATCGGTACATTTTTGTACTCGATAATGCCGGTCTGTTTTGGCGTTGGCGGCACATAGTCTGCCCATTCGCCACTAAATCCGTCAAAACGATTGGCTCGAGCCTCCTCAATGGATAAACCGTTGCGAAGTGGTTTGCGAACGGCAAATTTACGCTGAATTTCTTCGTACTCGGCTTTGGTTTTTTCCCAAAATTCCGCTTTTGCCTCAGGGTTCATCAAGGTCGCACAGACGGTGACGCAACGTGAAGCGTTAGCGGTATAGACTACGGGGTAGTTATATTTCGTCGCCGTATGCTCTTTTGAGGTGGTTGCACCGCCAATCAGCACCGGAATATCGAGCTTCAAGCGGTTCATTTCACCTAAAAAATACTCCATTTCGTCCAGCGATGGAGTAATTAGTCCGCTTAACCCAATGAGATCGGCTTTTTCTCGAATGGCGGTTTCGATAATGACATCGGCAGGCACCATCACGCCTAAGTCGATCACTTCAAAGTTATTACATTGCAACACCACGCTCACGATGTTTTTGCCGATGTCGTGTACATAGCCTTTCACGGTGGCGATCACCATTTTGCCGTTGCTCGATCCTTTCTGCTTAGTGGCGTTGATGTACGGTTCTAAATAGGCAACCGACTGTTTCATTACCCGAGCCGATTTCACCACTTGTGGCAGGAACATTTTACCGTCTCCGAACAGGTCGCCCACCACGTCCATCCCCGCCATTAGCGGCCCTTCAATCACTTCCAGCGGAGAGGCAAATTGCTGGCGAGCCTCTTCGGTATCTTCAATAATGTAGGTCGTTATTCCTTTCACGAGGGCGTGTTTTAAACGCTCTGCCACAGGTAAGTTTCGCCACTCAGCGGCACTTTCATCGGCACTTTCTACTTTTACGCCCCGATATTTTTCGGAAATTTCCAACAGGCGGTCAGTAGCGTCATGACGGCGGTTCAGCACCGCATCTTCAATCGCCTCTCGCAGTTCAGGGTCGAGGTCATCATAAATCGCCAACTGCCCTGCGTTCACGATCCCCATATCCATTCCGGCTTTGATCGCATAGTAGAGGAACACAGCGTGAATAGCCTCACGCACCACATTGTTGCCACGGAAAGAGAAGGAGACATTCGACACCCCGCCGGAAATTTTGGCGTATGGCAAGTCTCGCTTAATCCGCTCACAGGCTTGGATAAAGTCCACCCCGTAGTTATTGTGTTCTTCAATACCGGTGGCAATCGCAAAAATGTTCGGGTCGAAAATAATGTCTTCCGGTGGAAAATCGAGCTGATCAACCAAAATTCGATAGGCTCGGGTACAGATTTCTACCTTGCGCTCTTCGGTATCCGCTTGCCCGACTTCGTCAAACGCCATCACCACCACCGCAGCCCCATATCGGCGGCAGAGTTTGGCTTGGTGAATAAATTTCTCTTCGCCCTCTTTGAGTGAAATTGAGTTCACAATCGGCTTGCCCTGCACGGTTTGCAAGCCCGCCTCGATCACCTCCCATTTTGAGGAGTCAATCATAATCGGCACTTTTGCCGCCTCAGGCTCGGTAGCAAGAATGTTGAGGAAACGGGTCATACATTTTTTGGAGTCGAGCAACGCCTCGTCCATATTCACGTCAATCACTTGCGCCCCGTTTTCCACTTAGCTGATCGCAATTTCAATCGCTTCGGCAAATTTCTCTTCTTTAATCAGCTTCTTAAATTTTGCCGAGCCGGTGACGTTATTGCGTTCCCCCACATTCACAAACAGCGAATTATCGTCAATCGTCAGCGGTTCTAAGCCCGACAAACGCATAGCGGTTGGAATTTCAGGTAATTTACGAGGCGCAACGCCTTTGGTTGCTTCGGCAAAGGCTTGGATATGCTCTGGCGTGGTGCCACAACAGCCGCCGACAATGTTAAGCCAGCCGAGTTCTGCCCACTCTTTGATGTAAGTCGCCATCTCTTCCGCCCCTAAATCGTAGCCGCCAAAAGCGTTTGGCAAGCCGGCATTCGGGTGAACCGAAACAAAAGTCTCGCTGATTTTCGACATCATCTCCACATAAGGGCGGAGTTCCTTCGGCCCGAGCGCACAGTTCAAGCCGAACGTCAGCGGTTTGGCGTGGCGGAGCGAGTTATAAAACGCCTCAGTGGTCTGCCCAGACAGCGTTCGTCCTGAGGCATCGGTAATCGTACCGGAGATCATAATCGGCAACTTCACGCCCAGCTCATCAAACACGGTTTCAATCGCAAACACAGCAGCTTTGGCGTTCAGGGTATCGAAAATGGTCTCGATCATAATCAGATCCGCCCCGCCCTCAATCAACCCTCGGGTTGCCTCTGCGTAGGCTTCCACCAGTTGCATAAAGGTAATATTACGGAAACCCGGGTCGTTTACATCAGGCGAAATCGAACAAGTGCGGTTGGTCGGCCCAAGAATACCGGCCACAAAACGAGGTTTTTCCGGTGTGGAGAATTTATCGGCAGCTAGACGGGCAAGTTTGGCCCCCACAAGATTCAGCTCATAAGCAATACTTTCAAGTTCATAATCCGCTTGAGCAATGGTAGTCGCACTAAAGGTATTAGTTTCGATAATATCCGCACCGGCGGCTAAATATTTCTCGTGAATAGCAGAAATCAGGAGGGGCTGGGTAAGTGTGAGTAGGTCGTTATTGCCTTTGAGATCAATAGTACTGTTTTTAAAACGTTCACCTCGGAAATCTGATTCGGTCAGTTTATATTTTTGGATCATCGTCCCCATCGCACCGTCTAAGATAAGAATGCGTTCGGCAAGGGCGTTTTGAAGTAATTCTGTTCTATTTTGGCTATCCATTATGGTATTCCTTTTTATTCTAGAATGACTGAAATAATAGGAAGATGTAATAAAGCTGTCAAACCTTTTAAGTTGTGGTATATTCCTTGCTAACATTTTGCAAAATTAGGGAAAAATATGACCGCTTACCCCCCTGAAAATAACGTTCAAAAACCCTCTATTTGGCAGCAGATTTTCACAAAAAATATGCTCCTTTGTATCTATACAGGTTTTTGTTCTGGTTTGCCGTTATTTGTATTAATTCAGCTAATGCCTGCGTGGCTAACCAGTGCAAATTTAGATATTAAAACCATTGCGGTATTTACCCTTACTTCCCTTCCCTATACTTGGAAATTCTTATGGGCTGCGTTGTTAGACCGCTATTTTCCGCCATTTTTGGGCAGACGTAGAAGCTGGATTTTTATTTCTCAAATCGGGCTTTTAGTGATTTTAGCCAGTTTCGGCTTGTTTGACCCAGTCAAAGATATTTCGATTATTGTTACTCTTTCAGTGCTATTGGCGTTTCTTTCTGCCACCCAAGATATTGTGGTGGATGCTTTCCGCCGTGAGATTTTATCGGATAAAGAACTAGGCTTAGGGAACTCTATTCACGTTAATGCTTATCGTATTGCAGGCTTAATTCCCGGTGGCTTATCGCTGTTTTTAGCGGATCACTACGCTTGGGATACGGTTTTCCTGATTACTTCAGCTTTTTTAGTACCTTGTTTATTTGTTACGCTCATCGCAGCTGAGCCTAACCATAAACCAATTGACCGTTCCAAGCCGTTTTATATGGCGTTTGTGGATCCGTTTAAAGAATTTTTCACCCGTAAAGGCGTGGCAGGAGCGATTGGGCTGATTCTGTTTATTTTCCTCTATAAATTGGGTGATTCTCTCGCCACCACATTGCAAACTAAATTTATTTTAGATATGGGTTTTACCAAATCGCATATTGCAGGCATTGTGAAAATGACCTCACTTTGGTGTAGCGTTGGCGGCGGCATTATCGGCGGTATTACGATGTTGAAATTAGGCGTAAACCGTGCATTGTGGTTATTTGGCTTAGTTCAATTAGTAACCATTTTAGGCTTTGCTTATCTTGCCAGCTTTGGGCATTTCCCAACAGAAACTATTGGTGCTGCCGAGCTTTGGAAACTAGGTTTAGTAATGACAGGTGAATATCTGGGCGTGGGTTTAGGCACAGCGGCTTTCGTTGCCTTTATGGCTCGTGAAACTAATCCCGCTTACACTGCAATGCAGCTCGCCATTTTCACCAGCCTTGCTGCCCTACCAAGCAAAATGTTAGGGGCATACACCGGGCATTTAGTGGAAATGATGGGCTATTACCAATTCTTCTGGCTCTGTTTCTTTATCGGTATTCCGGGAATGCTGATGTTGTTTAAGGTTGCGCCTTGGGGACAAGCTGAATAGCTATTCATAAAAATAAGATTTTTTATTTATCCTAAAATTTACCCTCATCTAAAACTAAATGACATTGACTTTCATTTATAATAAAAATATATTTAGCACCGTTTTCATAATAGATTTTCATCTACTCATTTTCATTTTGATTGATTTGGTGAGGTAATCCCACCTTTTTTACGCTCTTAAAACACAACACTATGATTCAAATAAATTCCATTAGCTACTCTGTTGAACAAAACCGTAAACTGCTAAGCAATATTTCCCTCAATTTAAGCAAGGGGCGTTTATATGGCGTAATAGGCCATAACGGCTCGGGTAAATCAACGTTAATGCGTTTACTAAGCGGAGATATAACACCTACCAGCGGTTCAATTTTAGTCGATGGATTACCACTTCATCAGCTTTCTACCAAAGAAGCGGCAAAACATATTGCCTATTTACCACAACGTTTACCTGAAGCGGCGGACTTCTTAGTGCAGGAACTGGTTGCTTTAGGGCGATTTCCATATCAAAAATGGCTACAAAAACCAACAGAATTTGATGTTCAAATTGTTGAGCAAGCAATGAAAAGCACCTCCGTTACTCAGTTTGCTAAACAGCCTGTAAATAGTCTATCAGGCGGAGAAAAACAACGAGTTTGGCTTGCTATGTGCTTAGCCCAACAAACACCCTATTTACTGCTAGATGAGCCATTGGCTGCCCTTGATATTGTTTATCAAGTTGAAGTAATGCAGCTTATTCGCAAGCTAGTGAATGAACAAGGCTTAACAGTCATTATCATTATTCACGATATTAATCTTGCCTCCCAATTTTGTGATGAAATTATTGCGTTAAAGCAAGGCGAACTCTGTATTCAAGGTTCTGTTGATGAAATTATGCAAGAACAGAAATTACTTGAGATCTTCGGGCTAAAACTGCACTTGTTTAACCACCCCACAGGCTTACATAAAGTGGCGGTATTATGATGTTTAGGCAATACAAACGGTTCATTTTTCTCTTTATTTTGCAAATTTCTACCGCATTTTCTCAGCCCAAAATTTTTACGCCTGATTGGTCTATTGCCTCAGCCCTTACTGAAATGGGAAATCCGCCTATTGCTATGGGGGATAAGCGAATTTATCCGCTATGGTCGCACCGCCCTATTCAGCCTAATAGCGTGTTAGACATTGGAGCTCGTTATCAGCCTAATCGTGAATTATTAGCACAACTTCCTGTTGAATTGGTGCTATCAAACTTTTTCTACGCTCACTTGGCTTCTGTTTATCCGAAAGAAATTCCACAAATAGACGTGTTATTTGATGGCGGAAATACTGAACCTCAGCAACATTGGCATACTTACCAAAAAGCCACTCGTATGATTGGAACAGCGATTAAAAACCCTAATGCGGCAGAAGCATATTTAACGAAAACTGAACAAACGTTGGCTCAATGGGGGAAAGAAATCCTTAACAGTAATCCAGATATTGATTACTACTCTGTTGTTCAATTTGGCTCTCCGAGAGAGTTACGCATATATGCGTCTAATTCAATGTTCCGTGTTGCCTTTGATTTAATGGGCTTAAAACAGGCTGATTTAGGTGTGGGAGATCGCTGGGGAAATAAACTTATTCCTGTGAGTGATTTAGCTAAATTACCCGAACGCACCTGTTTAATTGTCATCTCACCTTTTTCTAAAATGACGCAAGCAGATTTAGAAAATAGCTACATTTGGCAACGTTTAGGATTTGGTAAAAACCGTTGTATGAAAGTATTACCGCCTGTTTGGCTCTTTGGTGGGGCTGATTCCATCTCGCACTTTGCTGAGTTTTTACACAATGCAATGACACAAGGAGAAAAAGAGTAATGAAATCATCATTCTTATTGATTGGCTGTATTCTTTTATCCTTAGTAACAGCTGTTATCCGTTTAAATATGGTCTGGGAGTGGGAATGGCAGTTACTACTCATAAATGTTGATTTATTGCCGATTAATCAAGCTGCGGTAAAAGCAGCCCTTTTACCTGAAATGACAACGTCATTTTTAGCAGGCGGTTTATTGGCTATAGCCAGCAGTGGCTTACAACATATTGTCAGAAATAATTTAGCGTCAGATAGCACACTTGCTGTCAGTAGCGGGGCTCAACTTGCATTGATGATTGCGGTTATCTTTTTCCCAACCGCCGAGCTTTTTTCTAGTTTCTGGATTGCGTTACTTGGCTCTTTAGCTGCTATCGTACTGGTTTTATTTATTGCTAAAGCCTCTAAGCTCAATCCCCTTACCCTTATTTTAGGGGGATTGATTGTTAATATTTTGTTTGGAGCTATTGCCTCTTTACTGACCCTTTTCTACTTTGATTTTTTATTTGGCGTGATGGTTTGGGGAAGTGGCTCACTTTTACAAGATGGTTGGGCAACTTCTATTACCTTAGCGATAACGGTAGTAGTTGCATTTTTTATCTTTGTCTTACTCTCTCGTCCACTCACAATTTTAAGTTTAGATGATGAACAAGCTCGTCGCTTAGGCGCGCCTGTTAATTTACTACGCTACTTAGTTATTTTTGTTTGTGCCGCCATTACAGCATTGGTTGTAAGCAAAATAGGTGTGATTGGCTTTATTGGATTTGCAGGTGCAAGTTTGGCTCATTTTGCCAAAATACGACATTTATTACTTCGCCTCTTGATTGCTTTTCTAGCGGGCGGATTTTTACTCTTTTTTACCAATAATCTCATCGGCATTGTTAGCAGAATTTACGACACTCTACTACCTGTTGGTGCATTTACCGCAACACTAGGCGCACCATTATTAATTTTCTTGGTATTACGCCAACGTAAAGCACAATTTGAAGCAAGCAATACAGCATACTTCCCCGTTAAACGCCTCAATTCGTGGAAACTGCCAATATTGTTGTTATGCGCTGGAGTTATCCTATTTTGTCTATTACAAATCATTGCTCCAACAATGAATGGCTGGGCTATTAGCATTGATGAAAACCTGATGAGTTCCTACCGCTTGCCTCGTAGTCTAAGTGCGATAGCAACAGGGGCAATGCTTGCGGTAAGTGGTAGCCTATTACAAATCTTAACGAGAAACCCAATGGCAAGCCCTGAAGTATTAGGCGTGAGTTCAGGGGCAACTATTGCTGCAGTACTGTCATTCTTACTTTTCCCAACATTATCTAGCATTGGCTTCTTGTTATTTGGTGTATTAGGGAGTTTGACTGTTCTCGCTCTTATTATGTGGCTCTCTCGTAAATTACAACCATCAGCGTTAATGATTACAGGTGTTGCTATTGGAGCTTTAGTCAGTGGCTTAATGGCTATTATTCAACTAAGCGGCAGCCCTCGTTTAACGGCAGTTATTAGTTGGCTGTCTGGCTCAACCTATTACGCTAATCCGAATACAGTTTGGATTTTATTATCTGTTGCAATCCTACTTATCAGTGCCACTTTACTGTTTATCAAACCTTTACGTTTGATCTCACTTGGCGAGACCGTTTCTTACCATTTAGGGTTAGAGGTTAAAAAAGTACAAATGATTGTATTACTTTTAATTGCCCTAATGAGTGCCGCCTCTACACTTGCGGTAGGGCCAATGAGCTTCATTGGGCTAATGACCCCTCATTTAGCTAAAAATTTAGGTGCAATTACACCGGAGAAACAGATCCCTATATCGGCATTATTAGGGGCAATGCTAATGCTCATTGCCGATTGGCTCGGGCGTTATCTAATTTTCCCTTATGAGATTGGGGCAGGCATTATTGCCTCTATTCTCGGGGGTATCTATTTCTTACTGTTACTCAAACAACATAAATAATTTTTTATTCATTACTTAGGAGAAATTATGAACACGCTATCTAAAGCGATAAAACTTGCCTTATACAGTTCTGGTATAGGGTTTATCTCAACAGCTTACGCTGAAACAGTTACTCATCTTGATACCGTAGAAGTAAGTGCCGAAACGCCAAATGCCTCATCGGAAGAAACTGGACGTTATGCACAGAAAAAAGCCAAAGGCTCTAATGGAATGGCATTGAGTGCGAAAGACACGCCACAAAGCGTAACGGCTGTAACGCATCAACAAATCAGAGATCAAAATCTTAATACGATTGCCAAAGCACTTGAAGCAACTCACGGTGTTTCTGTTTCTTTGCTTGACAGAGGACGCTATTCTTTCAGTGCTCGTGGTTTTGGGATTGATAAAGTCAAGGTAGATGGTATGGATCTCAAAGTAAATAACCAATGGACAACGGGCGAAAATACAGGCAACAGCGTGTTATACGACCGAGTAGAAGTTGTGCGTGGTGCTACAGGCTTAACTACTGGGGCGGGCGATCCCTCTGCAAGTGTTAATCTTGTTCGTAAACGAGCCAATAGCACTTCCCGTTATACTATTTTAGAAGCTGGAATCGGGCGTTATGCTGATTTCAATACAATGATTGACCATAGCCAAGCATTGAATAATTCAGGATCAGTAAGAGGCCGCTTTATTGCAGAGCATAAAAACGGTAATACGTTCATTAAAAATGAAAAAGAACGTTACACCACGCTTTATGGCAATATTGAAGCAGACTTAACTGACACTACCAAACTTGGGTTAGGTGTAAGTTATCAAAAAGAAAAACGTGATGCAGCACTTTGGGGTGGTTTACCCGCATTCTATAGCGATGGTGGTGAAACTAACTGGAGCAGAAGCAAAAATGCCAGCCCAGAATGGGCTTACTGGGATAATGAATCCGTAAACTATTTTGCCGATATTACACAAAAACTAGGCGAAAAATGGGAACTTGCATTAAAAGGCAATTACCGTGTAGGCAAACATAATTCAGAACTTTTCTATTTCAGCGGCTCATCACTTAATCGACAAGATGGATTAGGTTGGTCGCCTTGGCCGGGTAAATTTAAAAATGATAATACACAATCTAATGTGCAGCTTGATCTTACCGGTTCATTCTCTGCTTGGGGATTAGAACACGATGCGGCAATCGGTATTCAATACAATCGAGCACATCGTAATTCCTACTCTGCCGATAACAGCACCTTTGACGGAGCTTTCGACTTTAATAATTGGAATGGCATTTATGCTAGACCAAACTGGGGAAGTATGTCTGAAAAATACTACCAAAACTTAAAAGAGTTCGGGGTGTATGCTTCTACTCGTTTACGTCTTACGAATAGGCTGTCTATGCTTCTAGGTTCTCGTATTTCATCGTACCGCACAGAAGGCACTTTCTATGGTTCAACACAAAACTTCCACGCTAACGATGTTTGGACACCTTATGCAGGATTAACCTTTGATATTAATCCACAAAATACCGTTTATGTAAGTTATACCGATATTTTCAAACCACAAAGTCAAGCGGACATCAATAACAAACTACTCTCTCCTGTTACGGGCGAAACCTACGAAGCAGGTTGGAAAGGGAGTTATTTCAATGACAACTTGCAAACTCAAATTAGCGTATTTGAAACAAGACAAGATAATCTAGCTCAATCTGCCGGTATTAACCCTAATACATTATTAGCCTACTACACAGCCTCCAAAGGCGCGAAAGTTCGAGGCTTTGAAGTAGAAGCATCTGGAAATGTAACTGAAAAATTAAAACTCAGTGCAGGATATACTCAGTGGAAAGGCGATGATGCTTCAGGTAACCCAATTAACACAACTCAACCACGCAAACAATTTAAATTCTTTGCAACTTACAATATGAACCGTTTAGTGCAAGGTTTAACAGTAGGTGCAGGTGTAAACTGGCAAAGCAGAATCTATACCAAACATGCTACTTATGGCGAATATGGTCAAAAAGCTTATGCTTTAGTGAATTTAATGGCTCGTTATCAATTTAATGACAACTTCTCAGCACAGCTTAACATTGATAACTTATTCGATAAAAAATATCGTAACGCCCTCAGCTTTAGCCAATATAGCTACGGTGAGCCATTCTATACACACTTAAATTTACGCTATGAATTCTAATTCCGTATAACAAGCGGTCAAAAAATTAAAAAAATTTGCAATTTTAGGCACTAATCGGTAAGGTTACTGCCTAAGTTATTTATTCTATTTTTTAGTTTATTGAGGTTTCAGATGAAAGTAATTTTATTAGGCGCACCGGGTGCAGGCAAAGGTACTCAAGCTCAGTTTATTATGAACAAATTCGGTATTCCGCAAATTTCAACCGGAGATATGTTCCGTGCGGCAATTAAAGAAGGCACTGAGCTTGGTAAACAAGCAAAAGCGTTAATGGACGAAGGTAAGTTAGTGCCAGATGAATTAACCGTTGCTTTAGTAAAAGATCGTATTGCACAACCAGACTGTGCAAAAGGTTTCTTATTAGATGGTTTCCCTCGCACTATTCCGCAAGCGGACGCATTAAAAGAATCAGGTGTAAAAATTGATTTAGTGCTTGAGTTTGATGTGGCTGATGAAGTAATTGTTGAGCGTATGAGCGGCCGTCGTGTACACCAACCATCTGGTCGTACTTACCACGTGGTTTATAACCCGCCAAAAGTAGAAGGTAAAGATGACGTAACAGGTGAAGATTTAATTATCCGTCCAGATGATAAAGCAGAGACAGTATTAGATCGTTTAGCGATTTATCACAAACAAACTAAACCATTAATTGCTTATTACACCGCAGAAGCGGAAGCAGGTAACACTCGTTATGAGCGTTTAGACGGTACAAAACCTGTTGAAGAAGTGAGTGCTGAGTTAGAAAAAATCCTACTCTAATTTAATATAAAAAATCTGCACCTTATTGTTTAAAGTGCAGATTTTTTTATTATTGTTACAAGCGGTCAAATTTTTGCATTTTTTTGCAGATTTTTGACCGCTTGTAGATTTTAAGCTTGCGTTTGAGCTTTTACCGCTGCAAACGCTACCATATTGATAATACGGCGAACAGAAGCCACAGGCGTTAAAATATGAGCTGATTTTTTCACCCCCATTAGGATTGGGCCAACTGTGATAGCCGTTGTGGTTGCACGCAGTAGGTTATAGCTGATGCGAGCGGATTCCACATTTGGCATAACTAATAAGTTTGCCGAACCTTTTAAGGTGGTATCTGGCATATGAGCTAAACGTAACTCTTCATTAAGAGCTAAGTCGCCGTGCATTTCGCCATCAATATTTAAGCTAGGATCTCGTTCTTGCACAATGCGTAAGGTTTCACGCATTTTCGGCGCACCAAGATAGTTATTAGAGCCAAAGTTTGAATGTGAAAGTAATGCAACCGCTGGATCAATACCGAAATGTTTTATCTCCTCAGCTGCCATTAGCGTGATTTCCGCTAACTCTTCAGCCGTTGGCTCGGCATTTACATAGGTATCTGTTAAGAACACATTCCCCGTTGGTAACACAAGGCTGTTGAGTGCAGCTGGTACTTTCACGCCTTCTTTAATGCCGATAATATCTTTAATAGCTTCTAAATGGCGGCTATATGAACCAAACAATCCACACACTAAACCGTCTGCATAGCCCATTTCAACGAGTAATGAAGCAATTACTGTTGTATTTGAGGTCGTTACTCGTTTTGCAATCGCTTCTGTGATACCACGACGGTTCATTAAGGCATAGTAACGCTTCCAAAGGTGTTCGTGGCGATCGTCTTGTTCGTTATTGACGATTTCAAAATCTCTGCCGGCTACAATGTGTAAGCCTAATTTTCTGATTTTAGCTTCAATAATCGCAGGGCGACCGATTAAAATCGGATATGCCAAGCCCATTGAAGCAATCTCTTGAGTAGCATGAAGCACTTTAGCTTCTTCGCCTTCAGCAAGCACAATACGTTTTTTGTCTTCTTTCGCTTGGCTGAAAATTGGCTTCATAAATAAGCTTGTTTTGTAAACAAATTGAGTTAGTTTTTCAATATAACCTTCCCAATCCGTAATCGGACGAGTTGCAACACCAGAATCCATTGCGGCTTTTGCAACAGCAGGGGCAATACGCACAATTAAGCGTGGATCGAATGGGCGAGGAATAATATAATCCGCTCCGAATGTTGCCCCTTCGCCGCCGTAAGCTGAAGTAACCACTTCATTTTGTTCTGCTAGGGCAAGATCTGCAATAGCATACACTGCCGCTATTTTCATCTCTTCATTAATGGTGGTTGCCCCTACATCTAATGCTCCACGGAAAATGAATGGGAAGCAAAGTACGTTATTTACTTGGTTTGGATAGTCTGAACGACCTGTACAGATAATCGCATCAGGGCGTGCCGCTTTTGCTTCAGGCGGAGTGATTTCAGGGTTCGGATTAGCGAGGGCAAGAATAATCGGATGAGCTGCCATTGAGCGAACCATATCTTGCGTTAATGCCCCCGCCGCTGAACAGCCTAAGAAAATATCTGAATTTGGCATAGCATCAGCTAGTGTACGCCAGCCGTTATCAATGATGGCATAGGCTTTTTTGGTGTCGTCCATACGATCATCACGATCTTGGTAAATCACCCCTTTGGAATCACACACCACAATGTTTTCACGCTTCATACCAAGTGAAACGAGCAAGTTCAAACACGCAATTGAAGCAGCTCCTGCACCAGATGCCACTAAACGAACATCTTCAATTTTTTTATCTACAATACGCAGCGCGTTAATGACTGCTGCAGCACTAATAATTGCCGTGCCGTGTTGATCGTCGTGGAAAACAGGAATATTCATTCGCTCACGCAGTTTTTGCTCAATATAGAAACACTCTGGTGCTTTAATATCTTCAAGATTTACACCACCAAAAGTCGGCTCTAGTGAGGCGATAATATCCACCAATTTTTCCGGATCAGTTTCATTAATTTCAATATCAAATACATCAATGCCTGCGAACTTTTTAAATAGCACGCCTTTACCTTCCATCACAGGCTTACCTGCCAATGCACCGATATTACCTAAGCCCAATACCGCTGTACCGTTTGAGATTACTGCAACTAAGTTACCTTTTGCTGTATAGCGGTAAGCTGCTAATGGATCTTGTTCAATTGCCAGACAAGGCTCAGCTACGCCCGGTGAGTAGGCAAGGGCTAAGTCTCGCTGAGTTGCTAGAGATTTGGTTGGAGTAACTTCAACTTTTCCCGGTTTTGGAAACTCGTGGAAATCAAGTGCTGCTTGACGCAAATCGCTCATAGTTTAGTCCTTAATTCGATAGTAAAATAAATTTATATATCAATAACTTAACGTTATTTTCTAATCATAGTAATTAGAAAAAATTTGCAAAAAATCGGATTTTTTCGACCGCTTGTTTATTAAGCGTAATGCTTCTGTAGCATTACAAAATCATCATAAATAGGTAAAATTACAACTTCAGGATTTTCAATCTTAAACATTCTTGGCTTTTCTTCTGCTTTATTTTCAGGACTACTCTCGTCTTTTTTATTAGCTGTATCTTGTTCTTGCTTAGGCAGATCTATTTCTTGAGAATTCAGTTTAACTTCATTAGTGTCTATCTCTTTTTTCGTTAAATCTTCTGTTTGCTTCTCTATTTGTATTTGCGGAGCTTCAACCTTTGTTTCTTTCGCATTCACTTGTTCAGAGTTTTGTTCAGTTGGTACTTGCTCCGCAGGTTGTTCCGTGTCCTGTTCTTCCACTTTTGGTTTATATGACGGATCTAATAATTGGCGGCTAATGTCCATTTTAGGGTCGAGCCAAATCGCCGCAATCGCATCGCTAAATTCTTTATTAAAAACCTCAGATACTACTCGATCATTTAAAATAAAGTAACCTCGATCTTCTAAAGCAATATAGTGCAAGGTATCTTCTGGCTTAATATCAGGGAATGTTTTTCTCAGGCGAGTAATCACTCCATCAACTTGCTGTTCAGGGAGCTGAATGCCTAAATTATTCCAAGTTCTCGGCAAAGAAGCCGCAAAATCGCGTCCTTCCCACGGCTTTTTATATTGCAAGGTAAGCATTAACGGACGTGTGCCTTCCGCATAACTACCCGTTTCAGTAAAAAGCGTGATGTGGTAGATATTAAACGGTCCCCAAGTATAATTGACATCGTTAATTTTTTTCCAAGTTGCATTTGCTGTTCCTAAAAGTAGAGAGAACAGTGTTAAAAAGACCGCTTTATAACGCATTATTTGGTATCCTAAAGATAAAAGTTATGGTGGCTATTATAGCCTTAAATAGGGTTATCACACATACTAATTTTCGATATAAATTTTGTGATCAAGTTCAAAAAATCAGAAAGATTTATGCGTAAAATCACGAAAAAATGCTAGTATTTTGCTATGAGTATGACAAACAACAACTAGGAGTTAAATATGTTTCCCGAATTTCGTGATTTAATTACAGAATTAAAACAAAGCGATGCACATTTTTCTCGCTTGTTTGACAAACATAATGAGCTAGATCAGCGTATTAAAAATATGGAAGCCAATATTGAGATCGCCACTCACGAAGAAGTGGAAACGCTCAAAAAGGAAAAGCTGCATCTAAAAGATCAGCTTTACACTATCCTAAAACAAAAATCCGTTTAATGATTAAAGAAAAAGTCCAGAAATTCTGGACTTTTCGTTTATAGCTTCTCTAAATTCGCCATTTTTGCAATCAGCCATTTTATGCCGTTACCGATAAAAGCAACTTGCAAGCGGGTTGCCTCTCCCGAGCCTTCCACATTAATAATCGTGCCTTGTCCGAATTTGACGTGATTGACTTTCTGCCCCATTTTCCAGCTATCATCATTCAAAATGGAAGCGGTCGTTTTTTGCGGATTTTTTGCAAATGTGGAAGATTGATTAAAACTCGCCGCACGGTTAATTGAGCCTCTTAAACGCACCTCTCGGATATGTTCTTCTGGCAACTCTGCAATAAAACGAGAAGGAACGTGGCGTTCTTCCTTGCCGTATAAACGGCGAGATTCGGCATAGCTAATGGTCAGTTTTTTCTTCGCACGAGTAATGCCTACATAGGCTAAACGGCGTTCTTCTTGCAATCTGCCTTCATCAAAGCTCATTCCACTTGGGAAAATCCCTTCTTCCACGCCCACCATAAAGACACGAGGGAACTCTAAGCCTTTGGCTGAATGTAGCGTCATAAGCTCCACATAATCTTCGTGTTGAGAGGCTTGTGCTTCGCCTGCTTCAAGAGAGGCGTGAGTTAAAAAGGCAGTGAGATCGGTTAAATCGTCTGCTTCATCAGGCTTCACAAACTGTTTGGTAGCAGTTACTAGCTCTTCTAAGTTTTCAATGCGAACTTCGCCTTTCTCTCCTTTTTCTTGCTTATACATTTCATACAAGCCCGATTTTTTAATCACATAATCGGTTTGTTCGGCTAAAGACATCTGCTCGGTTTCTTGGTCTAGAGCATTAATCAACTCCACAAATCGGAGCAACGAAGAAGCCGCTCTGCCTGAAAGTTGTTCTTCCTGCACCGCCACTTGAATAGCTTGCCATAAAGTAATTTGGCGGTTACGGGTAATTTGGCGAAGTGTGTCTAAGGTTCTGTCGCCAATGCCTCTGGTTGGGGTGTTAATCACTCGCTCAAAGGCAGCATCGTCTTGGCGATTGGCAATTAGGCGTAAATAAGCTAACGCATCTTTAATTTCTTGACGCTCGAAGAATCGCATACCGCCATAAATGCGGTATGGAATATTGGCTTGAATTAAGGCTTCTTCGATCACACGAGATTGGCTGTTACTACGGTAAAGCACCGCACATTCAGCTAGATCACCTTCATCTTCTTTCCACTGTTTGATTTGGGAGGCAACGAAGCGAGCTTCGTCTAACTCATTGAAAGCACAGTAAATATCCACAGGCTCGCCATTGCCGCTGTCCGTCCATAAATTCTTGCCTAAACGATTGTCGTTGTTAGCAATTAATTCATTGGCACAGCTTAAAATGTTGCCTGTTGAGCGATAATTTTGTTCCAAACGAATGGTTTGAGCCTTGTCATAATCTTTTAAGAAACGCTGAATATTCTCCACCTGAGCTCCACGCCAACCGTAGATCGATTGGTCATCATCGCCTACAATCATTACTTTGCCGACATCGCCTGCTAATAAGCGAATAAGATCGTACTGAATGTTGTTGGTGTCTTGGAATTCATCGATCAAAATCTGTTGAAAGCGCTGCTGATAACGCTGCAAAATCGCAGGTTTGTGTTTGAATAGCTCATAAGCACGAATAAGCAGCTCGGCAAAATCTAATAAGCCAGCACGGTCGCACGCCTCTTGGTAGATCTGATAGATCTCAACCAACTTTTTCTCATTGGGATCGTTGTGGTGTTCGATATCTTTGGCTCGTTTGCCCTTGTCCTTTTGAGCATTGATATACCACGCAACGTGTTTAGGTGGGAAATGTTTTTCATCAATATTGTGCAGTTTCAGCAAGCGTTTGAGCAAACGCTGCTGATCTTCGGTATCCATAATTTGGAAATCTTGGGGTAAATCGGCATCTAAATAATGAGAACGCAGTAAACGGTTCGCAATGCTGTGGAAAGTGCCTACCCACATACCAAACAGGCGATTATCGCCTGATTGGGAAAGGGTATGCTCAATACGGTGTCGCATTTCTGCTGCGGCTTTATTGGTAAAGGTAACGGCGAGAATGTTCGATTCTGGCACATTTTCTACGCCAATTAACCACGCGATACGGTGAGTTAAAACCCGTGTTTTACCAGAGCCTGCTCCTGCAAGTACCAAGTAATTGCCAAGAGGAGCTGCAACCGCCTCTCGCTGCTTATCATTTAAACCATCTAATAATAATGAGAAATCCATAATCGCCCTTAATCTGTGCTTTTATACAGCATTATAGCCTAAATTATGGGTTTAAGAAAATGTTCTCCGTTAAAATTGGATCTTGGAATTCAAAACCTGTTGCGAGTAGTTTTTCTGGAACAAGTTGCTGGTTATCTAACACCAAACAAGCTCGTTCGCCTAAGCCTAATTTCAAGGCAAATTCAGGCACAGTAAAGAAAGCAGGGCGATTAACAGCATTGGCTAAAATACGATTAAATTCCTCATTTCTGACTGGATTTGGTGCCACAAAATTATAAGCCCCTGAACAATTTGCATTTTTTAGCAAAAAAATGACCGCTTGTACGTGATCTCGGCGACTAATCCACGCCCAATACTGTTTACCCGAACCAAGTTTTCCGCCTAATCCACATTTATAAATCGGTAAAATTTTCTTTAATGCTCCGCCCTCTGGCGAAAATACCGTGCCTGTGCGAATTAAACATACTCGGGTTTTATCGCTTTCGGCTTTTAATGCAGAGGCTTCCCACTGCTCGCAAAGGTAGTTCGTGAAGCAGTCTTGATAACAAGCGGTCGATTCTGTGTAAAAATTTGCAGATTTTGGCAAATCGCCATAAATGCCGATTGCCGAAGCTGAGAGGAAAGTATGAGGTGGATTACTACTTGCGTTAATTAATTCGCTGAGTTTATTGGTAACTTTTACTCGGCTCTCAATAAGTTTACGCTTTTGCTCTTCCGTCCAACGCTTATTAAAAATCGGCTCGCCTGCAAGGTTGATAACCGCATCAAAGTTGTTTAAATCAGAAAATTCATCAAGTGAGTAGCAATATGTGATCTGTTTATCATCACTTTTCTTTTCTTTATCCCTAACTAAAAGTGTGAAGTAATGATTTTCAGGTTTTAATTTTTTAATTAATTCAGTACCAATAAAGCCCGTACCACCCGTAATAAGAATATTCATAAGTTATCTCCTTATAAAGAAAGGGCAAACTTGCCACGCTACTGCTTTGCTTACAATCTAGCTACCTACAACGATGTTTCAAATAGCTCCGTGATATTTTTAATTAAATCTTCGACTAAAACCTGACGAACTGGGGTAATAAAAATAGTGTCATCACCTGCTATAGTCCCTAAAATGCCTTCTGCTTTTCCCATTGAATCCAGTAAGCGAGCAATCAGTTGAGCGGCTCCCGGACTGGTTCTCACCACAATTAAGGCATCATTGTAGTCAATGTCTATTACTAAATTTTTGAGTGGGCTTGATGTTGTTGGCACGCTTAATTCTACAGGCAGTTGATAGACCATTTCCATTTTAGTATTACGCGTTCTAACTGCTCCAAATTTAGACAACATTCGAGAAACTTTAGATTGGTTAATGTTCTCAAACCCCATTTCTTGTAATGCGGCTACAATTTCACTTTGTGAGCTGAATTTTTCTTCTCGCAACAGCGATTTAAACGCTTCTGATAAATTATCTACCTTATCCACAATCATTCTCTTATTCATAATAAAAGCTAAAATTATTCATCATTCTTGCTTATCTATGCAAATAAATCAACAAACCAAGTGAAAATCAAATAAAAAATTTGCTCTATGTCTCAAAAATGAGATTTGCTATTTGAATCCCCAAAAAATTTGCCTTACACTAAATTGGTCTAAACTTCCATAACTTATTAGGAGAAATTTATGTGTAAAAAAGTCGCTCTTTTAGGTGCTGCAGGTGGCATTGGTCAATCATTAGCACTTCTATTAAAACTCAATTTACCTGCTAAATCTGAATTATCTCTTTATGATATCTCTCCTGTTACACCCGGCATTGCGGTTGATTTAAGTCATATCCCAACAGATGTTAAGGTAACAGGTTTTGCAGGCGAAGATCCGACTGATGCACTTAAAGATGCGGATGTAGTTGTGATTTCTGCAGGGGTTGCTCGCAAACCTGGTATGACGCGTGCGGATTTATTCAATGTCAATGCAACTATCGTATATAACTTAGTGGAAAAAGCAGCAAAAGTTTGCCCGAAAGCGTGTATCGCAATTATCACTAACCCAGTTAATACCATCATTCCTATTGTAGCTGAAGTGTTGAAAAAAGCAGGCGTTTACGATAAAAACAAACTCTTTGGCGTAACTACATTAGATGTAATCCGTGCCAATACCTTTGTAGCTGAAGCTAAAAATGTGAATGTGAAATATGTAAGAGTTCCTGTGATTGGCGGACATTCAGGCACAACCATTCTTCCATTGCTTTCACAAGCAACGGTAAATGGCTTAAAACTTGAATTTACCCAAGAGCAAATTGAGCAATTAACACATCGCATTCAAAATGCAGGTACTGAGGTGGTTGAAGCAAAAGCAGGTGGCGGTTCAGCAACATTATCAATGGCACAAGCTGGTGCAGAATTTGCTCTTGGCTTGGTAAGAGGGTTAGTTGGCGAAGACGTTATTCGCTACGCTTATGTTGATAATGCCAACGGAGAAACCTCGCCAGCATTCTTTGCTTACCCAATTCGCTTAGGTAAAGATGGTTTGATAGAAGTGCTACCAATTGGTGAATTAAGCGATTTTGAGAAAAAACAAGTAGAAGATTTAATTCCAATTTTAAATGAAGAAATTGAATTAGGTCAAAACTTCAAGAAAGATACTTAATTAGCATTATAAGAGAAGAGCTGATAATTATTCAGCTCTTATTTATATTAAATTTAAGCATTAAACTTTATTTAATTAAAATTATAAAATAAATAAAAATTGAAAATATTAAATAATTTTTTAATATTTTCAATTTTTTATGAACTTTTCAAAATATTATAAGTCCATAACTATAAGCGCTTACAATTATTTTTAATAAAATGTCCATAAACTAAATAAATTCAGGAAGGAGAATTTAATGAATTTACAAAAAATTAAGGAAATCCAAGCAAAACACTCTTATCCAAGTGTAACTATTACCTTACCAACAAATCGTACTGCACCAGATAATGAAAAAGATGCTATTCGTCTAAAAAATTTAGTGCAAGATGTTGTTAATCGTTTAGAGTCAGAATTTGATAAACGAGAAACACAAAATATTGTTGAAAATATTCAACGTTTAGCTGATGAAGTAGATCATCAATATAATTTAGACGGTTTAGTTATTTTTGCAAGTAATGAATTTAGTGCTTCATATAAATTACCATTCCGTTTACCAGAACGCGCAAGTATTGAAGATAACTTTGTAACGCGTGATTTAGTTTATGCAATGAATCGTAGTCCATTATATTTATTAACGATATTAAGTGAAAACGGAACACGTTTATTTGTCGGTCATAAAGATATTTTAGATGAAGTTGAAGATTATGGTTTCCCATTCTCACTTGAAAATGTGATTGCAACTGCAAGCCCTGGGCAAGATATCAGCCACGTTAGAGATCAAATCGTCACTGATCATATGAGAGAAATTGGCGATGCGTTAGTTGAAGCGCAAAAAGCAACACCAGCCCCTATTGTAGTTGTAGGTGTAGATCGCAATATCGGTCATTTCAGAGATGGTGCTCGTAACAGCGATGATATTATGCTCTATATCAACAGCGGTTTAAGTAATGAAAGTGAACACGAACTTGCTAAAACCATTTGGCCACAAATTAAAGATGCCTTACACGCTGAACGCCAAAAAATCTTTGATGAAATTGGCGCATCACAAGGCAATAACCGCTTCGTTAGTGATTTAAATGAAGTATGGCAGGCTTGTATTGACGGACGAGTTGAAACTCTAGTAATTGAGGAAGATTTACATATTTCAGCTAAAGTAAGCGAAGATGGTCGTAAATTAAACGAGCTTGAGGGGTCTTTCGAGCAAACAGAAAATACTTATGAAGACATTGTTGATGAGATGATCGAGAAAGTATTGGAAACCTCAGGCAGAGTAAAATTTGTCGATAACGTTAGCTTAAAAGAGATTAATCCTACTCACGGTTTAGTTGCAATCACTCGCTACTAATATCCAAACAAAATCCCCTTGATAAGACTCAAGGGGATTTTTTTATTCTTTATTATTTTCAACTTTCTGCTCTTTTTCAGGCTCTGGATCAAACTTAACCACCGGCACACAACCTCGGCACGCACCTTGATTTACCCCCAATTCATTACAGAAACTATCGTATTTTTCTAACGCTTTTTTAAACCAGCTTTTCTTTTCGGTTTGCTCGCTCATCTCTTTCCCCTCAAGTTACAAGCGGTCGTATTTTGCAAATTTTTTACAAAAAACAACCACTCGCATTTTAATTAATCACGGAAGTTATTGAATTGGAAAGGTTGCCCTAAATCTGCTCCTTTCACTAATTGAATAGCTGCCTGTAAATCATCACGAGATTTACCCGTTACACGCACTTGCTCGCCTTGAATTTGGGCTTGAACCTTGATTTTTGAATCTTTGATCAGCTTAGTAATTTTCTTCGCCATATCTGATTCAATCCCTTGCTTGAGCTTGATCTCTTTTGAGTAAAGTTTGCCGTGATGTTCACTTTCCGCTGGAATATCAAGCGAACTATGCTCAATGCCACGCTTTACGCAAGAGCCGATTAAAATTTCAATTAACTGCTCTAGTTGGAAGTCTGATTCTGTTGTTAGTTTGATAGATTCATTTTTTTCGTTTAACTCAATCACCGCTTCCACACCACGGAAGTCATAACGAGTACTTAACACACGGTTTGCATTTTCAACCGCATTACGTACTTCGTGCATTGTGATTTCAGATACAATATCAAATGATGGCATTTTTTGTTCTCCATTAATTTTGAAATAAATTCTTCGCATTCAGTAATAAACATAATGCGGTTAAGTCACCAAAGTTTACCACAAAATTCGTCTGTTCTTGTACTTTTGGTTTGGCGTGTAGAGCAACGCCTAAACTGGCGGTTTTTAACATTGGTAAATCATTCGCCCCATCACCTACCGCAACCCATTGATTTTGTAGGATATTAAATTGGTTAGCAAGCTGTTGTAACGTATCCGCTTTATGTTGAGCATCTACTACCTTACCCAAAACTTTACCTGTTAATTTGCTATCAATAATTTCCAGTTGGTTCGATACAGCAAAATCTAAGCCATATTTTTCTTTCAAGTAATCGGCGAAATAGTCAAATCCGCCAGAGGCAATCGCCAGTTTCCAGCCGTTCGCTTTTAAAATCGACACCATTTGCTCAAAGCCGTCCATAAGCGGTAGATTTTCTCGAACTTTTTGCAAAATGCTTTCTGGTGCATTTTCAAGTGTACCAACACGTTTGCGTAAACTTTGCTCGAAATCTAGCTCGCCACGCATTGCACTGGCAGTGATCGCAGACACAATCTCCCCCGTCCCAGCCAATTTCGCAATTTCATCAATACATTCAATTTTAATGGCGGTTGAATCCATATCCATTAACAGTAAACCTGCTTGGTTTAAGTTCGGAATAATATTCAGATCGCTAATATCTGCATTTATTTGTTGAGCCGTTTCACGCAATTCGTAAGCGGTCAAATTTGTTGAAAAAAATGCAATTTTATAGTCTAAATAGACCTCTTGTTTCAGTAAGTTAGCCTCTGCATGCGTTGAAAATTGCTCAATTTCACGATCATTTAAGGTTTTTGAATAGATAAAAATTGTATTTGCCATAGCCTTATTTTAGGTTGTTTAAATTTACTGCATTAATCTAACAGAAAACCGTGCTACAATCACGCATCATTTTAAGAGGAATGCTATGTATATTACTCGTGAAAAAATAGCTAAAACGCTTTTACTGGCTGGGATCACCGCTCTGTGCGTAGCGATTGTGGCGGTTATTTTAACGGGCGTCAATCAATTTAAATTAGGTTCTCAATTAGCCAGTATTAACCAAGTATCAAATCTCTCGCATTTATTGGTTCGCCAACAAGCGAATATTTTTTCGTTTTTATTAGTTAAAAATGCGAAAACAGATGAACTGGTTGATGCGTTGGATAGCTTTGCTAAAGAAGATTTTATTATTGATGCAAATATTTACTCGCCTAAAGGTGTGTTGCTCGCACAAAGTCAAAATGCTAAAGATCTAAAAACCTTATTAACGACGGAACAAGCAGAAAAAAACCAACAGATTGTTGAGCCTATTTTTTCTCAACAAGCATTAGTTGGTTTTTTACGGGTTACGTTTGATGCTGAATACGGGCAAACGACAAAAGCTCGAGTGGAACAACAATTCCACCAACTCTATGGCGAAATGATAATTTTGCTTTTAACAGGGGTACTCTTAGCAAGCAGCGTACATTACTACTTCCGCCGTAAAATTCATCATCTACAAATCGCCCCAAAACCAATAGCGAGTGAAGCAAAAACACAAACTCAGCGTTTTCATTCACGGCGTCGATGGATTAAGCGGAAATAGTGTACTCTCAAAGAAACGATTGTAATTTGAGCGAATAAGCGTATAATATCCGCCGTTTTTCGCCGAATGGCACAGCATAAAATTAAAAATTTAAAGAGGAATAAATGGCTAAAGAAGATAGCATTGAAATGCAAGGTACAATTTTAGAAACCTTACCAAATACAATGTTCCGTGTGGAATTAGAAAATGGGCACGTTGTAACCGCTCACATTTCAGGTAAAATGCGTAAAAACTACATTCGTATTTTAACAGGCGATAAAGTAACCGTTGAAATGACCCCATACGATTTAAGCAAAGCACGCATTATTTTCCGTGCGAGATAATTAAAAAATAAAGGCGAACTGTTGAATGTTCGCCTTTGTTTTTAGCTTGAATTTAGCCTTTTTCAATAATCCCTTCCGCACACGCAAAAGCTGATGACCACGCCCATTGGAAATTATAGCCACCAAGCCAGCCTGTTACATCAAGCACTTCGCCGATAAAATAAAGCCCCTCTACATTTTTCACTTCCATTGTTTTAGAAGAAATATAATCGGTATCTACTCCGCCTTTTGTTACTTCTGCGGTACGGTAGCCTTCTGTGCCATTTGGTAAGAATCGCCAGCGGTGGATAAATTCATCTAAGAAAGCGAGATCTTTTTTACTCAAATCTGCAATGATTTTATCAGTCAGCAATTTCTGCTCTAGCCAAATATCGACCAACTTTTTTGGTAAATAGCGAGATAACACGGTTTTTAACTGCAATTTTGGCGAAGATTGACGAAGTTCGTTCAACACATCAAGAATAGATTCACTTGGGAGTAAATCAATTTCCACTGTTTCGCCCAACTCCCAATAATTGGAGATCTGCAGAATCACAGGACCAGATAATCCTCTGTGGGTAAATAACATTTGATTACTGAAACTTTTCCCATTTTGGCTAGAAACGGTAACAGGAATCGCAATGCCAGAAAGCTCGGTAAAGTGTTTATCACTCTCCTTCCAAGTAAACGGCACAAGGCTGGCACGAGGAGCAATAACAGGAATACCAAACTGTTCAGCAATTTGATAACCAAAGGGGGTTGCACCTAATGCTGGCATTGATAATCCACCTGTGGCAATCACTAAATTCTCAGTTTGGAACTGCTCACTAGCGGTCGAAATTTGGAAATTTTTTGCAAATTTTTCGATAGAAATGACCGCTTGTCGTAACAAGATCTCAACCTTGCCTTTCTCACATTCAGCTTGCAATAAATCTACAATCTGCTGCGAGCTTTCATCACAGAAAAGTTGCCCTAGCTCTTTTTCGTGGTAGCTTATGCCGTAACTTGCCACAAGAGATATAAAGTCCCATTGCGTATAGCGAGAAAGGGCAGATTTCACGAAATGGCGGTTTTGGCTAAGATAATTTCCAGCACTCACATCTAAATTAGTAAAATTACAAAAACCACCGCCCGACATTAAAATCTTACGTCCTATTTTCTTGCCGCTATCTAGCACCGCAACCTTTTTGCCTGCTTGCCCGAGTTGGGCGGCACAAAATAGCCCTGCCGCCCCTGCACCAATAATGATGACATCAAATTTTTGCATTCAACCTTGCCCGCAAATGAAAAGGAAAACTATAAATTAGTGAGCGTCTGCCCAAATAAATTTAATCATAAAGAGCAAGGAAATCACTAACACAGACGGGCTGATCTCTTTCCAACGCCCTGTGAATGCTTTCATTACACAGTAGCTGATAAAACCAAAGGCAATCCCTTCAGTAATCGAGTAAGTAAATGGCATCATTGCTGTTGTGATGAACGCAGGTGTTGCTTCAGTTAAGTCGTCCCATTTTACTTCGATCAGGCTTGAAGCCATTAAAATGCCTACGAATACTAACGCACCAGCGGTTGCATAAGCTGGCACTAAACCTGCTAATGGTGAAAAGAAAATGGTAAGTAAGAATAAAATACCAACAACCACAGCCGTTAAACCTGTACGACCACCCACAGAAACGCCTGAACCACTTTCAATGTAAGTTGAGATCGCTGATGTTCCCATATAAGAACCTGCCATTGCAGCGGTACTATCCACTAATAGAGCTTGTTTCATTTTTGGGAAGCGTCCCTTCTCGTCAGCAAAACCTGCTTTAGTGGTTACAGCAATCAGCGTGCCTGATGAGTCAAACAGATTTACTAGCATAAAGGAGAAAATAATGCCGAGTAAGGCAACATCAAACGCCCCAGCAATATCCACTTGTCCTACAACCGCACCTAAACTTGGTGGCATAGACATTACACCATTGAAGGTTACCGCTGGGTCAAAAATTAACGCTAATGCTGTTACAACAACAATTGAAACTAATACACCAGAGTGAACTCCTTTTGCCCCTAATACGACAATAATGAAGAAACCTAAAATCCCCATTAATACTTTAGGATCGTGTAAGTTACCTAATGCAACTAAAGTTGCTTCATTTGGCACCACAATGCCCATATTTTTAAAGCCAATTAATGCAATAAATAAGCCAATACCTGCCCCAATTCCAACACGTAAACCTAGTGGAATTGCAGACATAAACCAATAGCGAACTTGTAGTACCGTTAAAATAAACAAACCGACAGAGCCTAAGAAAATTGCTCCCATACCTACTTGCCAAGAATAGCCTAATTTTTGTACTACCACGAATGCAAAAAAGGCGTTTAAGCCCATTGCAGGCGCAAGGGCAATTGGTAAGTTACTGAACAAGCCCATTGCAATAGTGCCAAATGCAGCGATTAAACAGGTGGTCACGAATACCACTTGGGTATCCATTCCTGCTACACCTAAAATGGACGGATTAACAAAAACAATGTACACCATTGTGAAAAAGGTAGTAATACCTGCGATGATTTCGGTTTTCGCATTACTGCCTTTCGCTTTAAGCTGAAATAATTTTTCTAACATAAGACCTTCAAAACTAGAATTTTGGAAATGACAACGCCCGAGCAATCCAATCGGTTGCTCGGGCGTTGATGATTTTTATCACGGAATGAACCATTTGGCAAGCAATTAATATTCCAAAACTAATTTTAATAATTCAATGGATAAAAATGCGAGGCTAAAACGCTGTTCATCAGCAACCGACCAGAACTGAATTTCTTGCTCTGATTTTGCTAATAACTGGCTGATTTCTAGCACATTTCGCTCTTCGTTTTCGCCATTTTTTACCGCTGTAATCACCGACTCTTCGTTAAATTGAACCCAATTTTCTGCTTTCCACTCCGCACTGATAGTTTCTGCATCTAACTGATATTCTGATTTAACAGATACCATTTGTGAAACACCATAAAAAACAGGCACTTGAACCGAATGGAATGTCGTACAAGCGGTTAAATTTGGTAAAACTTTTGCAAGTTGTAATTCAAAGGCTTTGGAGAAAGGTAACTTTTTCTCTTCACCTTGCACATTAGCAGGCACAACATCAAAGGCGATACGCTCTGCATTTTCATCAAACGGAATACCATTTAATAAGCGAGCCGTTTGCCCTGCTAGCTCTTTCACTTTTTCATCGCCAAAATAAGCGGAAGGTAAAAGTGAGGTAACAAAAACTTGATTTAACGGCTGAGCTAATAACGGCTTTAACGCTAAGGCAAGTTGCGAAACTTGCGGATTAGCAAGCGCAACAATATTTCGCTCACGCAGATTTGCCACATTTTCATCATTAACACTTGGCACAACCACAGGCACATCGCCAATTAATGCGGTAATGCCATATAAATCTAAAATCACACAACCTGTTTTCACCGCTTCTGCTAATACTTCTGCTTGAGCCATTTTGCCTGCAAAGAGAACGTGGGTAAATTCCGCCCAATTCACTTCATCTAACGCATATTGTGCAACGGCTTTTGCCCCGAAGCGTAAGTTTTGCTCTTCGCCGAACGGCTCTAATTCGACGGCGGAAATTTTTTCAACAGCTAAATCTTGGTTTTCTAACACCTCAAGAATTTTTTCAGCTAAAGTAAAATCACCGGCAATGGCTAAATGGATATTCGACACATCTTCTCCTTTTTTCATCATCTTCATTTTAGAAATTATAGTGTAATTTATATTTCTTCGCTATTCAGAATAACAAGGCTAATTTCATACTCACAATGAGTTAATTGCAAATTTTTAGCAAAAAAACACCGCTTGTTTTCTAGCTGATTTACTTTTCAAATGTGTGGATTTTTGATATAGTTCACACTTTGAAAAGTAGCTTATCATTCTCATTAAAACAGAACGTGAATGGAAGCCCAAAAGCCCGATATGTAAAGAAATGGCAAAACAAGATTCAGATTGTATCACTTTAGATCTGTTTGCGACTGTACCAAAAGTTGGGCGTCCTCGCACTAATCCTCTTGATAGAGAACAACAAATTCGAATTAATAAACGTAATCAGCTAAAGCGAGATAAATCGTCAGGCTTAAAACGAGTTGAATTAAAATTGCATTCGGATTTAGTCAAAGTGTTAGAAGAACAAGCGTCTGAAAAGGGTATTTCACGCGGGCAGTTAATCGAAATAATTCTAAATAATTACATCCAAAATAGGTAGTAAAAATGGCAGTTGTAGGTTTATTTTACGGTAGCGATACTGGCAATACAGAAAATATTTCTAAAATGATTCAGAAAAACTTAGGTGCTGAATTAGTGGATATTCGTGATATTGCTAAAAGCACAAAAGAAGATATTGAAGCATACGATTTTGTAATGATCGGTATTCCAACTTGGTATTATGGCGAATCTCAAGCAGATTGGGACGATTTTATGCCAACCTTAAAAGAGATTGATTTTAACGGTAAAGTTGTGGCAATTTTCGGCTGTGGCGATCAGGAAGATTACGCAGAATATTTCTGTGATGCAATGGGCACAGTGCGTGATATTATTGAGCCAAACGGTGGCGTAATTGTTGGTCATTGGCCAACCGAAGGTTATAACTTTGAGGTTTCACAAGCCTTAGTTGATGATGCAACTTTTGTTGGTCTTTGTATTGATGAAGACAGACAGCCTGAATTAACCACTGAGCGTGTTAATAAATGGTGTGCTCAGTTAAAAGAAGAAATGTGTTTAGACCAACTTGCATAAGATTTTAAGTAAAGGTAATTAGGTGGCAGATATGTCTGAAGCAAATATTAAACGTTTAAAAGAGGTAGGGTTAAAAGTTACTGAGCCTCGTTTAACTATTCTTGCATTAATGCAAGATATTCGTGATGAAATGCAACATTTTTCAGCAGAAGATATTTATAAAATTCTGTTAGAAAGAGGTTCAGATATTGGCCTAGCGACAGTTTACAGAGTATTAAATCAGTTTGAAGAAGCTGAGATTCTAATGCGCCATAACTTTGATGCAAATAAAGCGGTGTTTGAATTGAATATGAATCACGAACACGACCATATTATCTGTATGGATTGCGGTAAAGTCTTTGAATTTAAAGACCCGGATATGGAACGCCGCCAACGTGAAATCAGTGAAAAGCACGGAATGGAATTAACAAATCACAGTTTATATCTCTATGGGAAATGTAGTAATTTAACTAACTGTGATGAAAAAAAATAGCTTTTCTTATTTTTAGACTTATTAATACTCTTACCGAAGCCTTTTATAGGGCTTCGGTATTATTCTATATAGGTTTTGTAAATCTAATATTATGATGGAAGAACAAACGCAGAATGTAATAGACGCCAGAATCAGGCAACCTCGCAAAATATCACCATTTTGGATCTTACCAATTACCGCTTTTATTATCGGCACTTTGCTTTTTTTCCAAATTTTAAAGGAGCAAGGAGAAACCATCACTATCCGATTTGCAAAAGGCGATGGTATTACTGCAGGAAAAACAGTAATTCGCTATCAAGGTTTACAAATTGGTCAAGTAAAACGAGTATATTTTGTTGATGAACTAAGAGAAGTAGAAGTAGAAGCTGAAATTACTCCTGAGGCCAAAAGTGTTTTACGTCAAGATACAAAGTTTTGGCTAGTCCAGCCTAGTGCCTCATTAGCTGGAGTTTCCGGTTTAGATGCAATTGTATCTGGTAATTATATTACTCTCCTACCTGGAGAGGGCGATTTTGCTGATGAGTTTATCGCTGAAGAAGATCCACCTGCGGTAACAGTAAGCGATGGAGATTTACTGATCCGTTTAATCTCTGATGACATAGGCTCTATTACTGTCGGAGCGAGTGTTTATTTCCGTAAAGTGCCAGTGGGCAATATTGCCGATTATCGTTTTACCAAAGACCAGAAAAAAATCGAAATTGATGTCGTCATTAATCAAAAATACGCTCATTTAGTGAAAAAAGAGAGCCGATTTTGGAATATTAGCGGTATTAGCGCTGATGTAAATTTACAAGGTATTAAAATCAATATGGACAGCCTTGCCTCGGTAGTACAAGGTGCGGTTGCTTTTGATTCACCTGATAATATGGAAATTGCCGAGCAAGGACAGAAATTTGAGCTATATCCGGATTTGAAATCAGCTAAACGTGGAATTGAAATCAACGTAAAACTACCGCTTACACATAATTTAAAAATTAATGAGACTGGTGTTTTTCACCAAAATGTGCAAATTGGTATGCTTTCGCAGCTAAAATTACCACAAGTAAAAGACAACGGTGTGCCACAGCAAGAATCAGGACAGCATAAACAGATTGATGGGGTTTTATTAATTGACCCAAGTTATGAAAATTTACTACGCTCCCAAACTAAAATCTTGCTCAAAGAGCCGAAATTCTCCTTAAACACAGAGCAGCTGACGAAAGTAGCTGAGCTGCTGCGTGGTGTCTATTTTGAGGTTCACCCGGGGGAAGGAGAACCTCAATCGGAATTTATCGTACAAAATGAAGCCGATTATCTATTGAGCTTGCCAAATTTACTCAGTTTTAGCCTAGTTGCCCCCCAAGCTTACGGAGTCGATACCAACCAAGGGATTTACTATAGCGATGTGCAAATCGGGGAAATCGTCAAACGTAGCTTAGCGTTAGACCAAGTGCGTTTTGATGTCATTATTTATCCGCCTTATCGCAATCTGATTGGCAGTAACAGCAAGTTTGTTGCGATTTCCAATATTGATATGTCAATTGGATTAGACGGCTTACGGGTTCACGCAGGCTCGCCTTCAGAATGGTTAAAAGGTGGCATTCGCTTACTTAACGGTAAAAATGATGGCAGCCCGAAAAAACAATATGCACTTTATAAAGATGTAGAAAGTGCGGAATCAGGCGTTACAACCTTAGAGAAAAAAGCGACTACTACCCTTTCGGCTGAATCACTATCCGGTATTATCGAAGGTTCTGTGGTGCTATACCGTGATTTTCAGGTCGGTGAGGTGTTAAAAATCACACCGAAACAACAGAAATTTGAGGTTGAGCTATTTATTCAGCCAAATTATCGCCATCTATTAACCGAAAAAAGCCGTTTCTGGATTGAACCGGCAGCCAATGTCGATGTGTCACTCAAAGGCGTGAATATCACCACAGCGCCGTTAATGCGTACCTTAAAAGGAGCGATCAGCTTTGATAATGGCGGTTCAAAAGGCAATAAAACGCTTTATACCAGCAAAGAAAAAGCTACCTCGGGCAATACTTACCTCACGCTGATTGCGAAAGATGCGAGTAAGTTAAGCGAAGGAATGGACATTAAATATATGGGCTTAACCGTAGGTCAAATTGAAAAACTTGAGCTACAAAATGCAAAAAAACAAATAAAAGCGACCGCTTACATTCAAGGGAAATACTATCCGTTAATTGCAAAAGCCGGCAGTAAATTTAATGTTGTTTCACCGGAAATTAGCACTTCCGGCTTTAAAAACTTAGATGCTGCATTACAAAATTACATTACGGTTGATGTCGGTTCAGGGCAAGCTCAAAACCAATTTACCCTTTCGGATACCGACACGGTAAAAACCACCTATGCCAACGGTTTCCCGATTATTGTTGAAACCACTAATGCCAATGGTATTCAGCCAGAAGCACCTGTGCTTTATCGTGGAATGCAGGTGGGGATTGTCAGCCATTTAAGCCTCAGCGAAGTAAATGATAGAGTTTTAATTCACCTGAAAATTAATAGCAAATATCAGCACTTAGTCAGAACTAATACCCAATTCTGGCAAGCTTCAGGTTACACGATGGACGTGAGCCTGCAAGGTGTAAGTATGAACTCCGGCACAATGTCGCAGTTATTAAACGGCGGTATTGAGTTCTCTACCCCTTACACTAAAGTGGTGAAGCCTCAGGCTCAGCCAAACAGACGATTTTTCTTACAACGCAAACTACCTGATGAAGCCCCTGCTTGGGATCAAGGAATTGCGGAATAATATTGATGGAGTAAAAAATGCCTTTATTAGATAGTTTTAAAGTAGATCACACCAAAATGAACGCCCCAGCCGTGCGTGTTGCAAAAACAATGACCACACCGAAAGGCGATACCATTACCGTGTTCGATCTCCGCTTCTGTCGCCCGAATATTGATATTCTACCGGTGCGTGGGATTCACACAATGGAACATCTTTTTGCCGGTTTTATGCGTGACCACCTCAATAGCGAACAAGTGGAGATCATTGATATTTCGCCAATGGGCTGCCGTACTGGTTTTTATATGTCACTGATTGGCACACCTTCAGCAGAAGAGGTTGTCAAAGCGTGGACAGCTTCAATGGAAGATGCGTTACATAAAATCCCTGATGTATCGGCAATTCCTGAGCTGAACGAATATCAATGTGGCTCTTACAAAGAGCATTCTTTAGAAGAAGCTCACCAAATTGCCCGTAATGTGTTAGCTGCCGGCATTGGTGTAAATCGCAACGAAGATTTAGCCTTAGACGAAAAATTACTTAATCCATAATTTTTCTTAACATTTTTCGGGGGCAAATGGTTATTTGCCCCTACATTTTTCTACACTCGGAAATTATTCATTTATGTTTGAAAAACTCTTTAGATGGTTTGAGGCACGGGTTGAAACCTACCCGAACGTAATGCCGAAAACGCCAAAATCAGGCTTAATTCCTTTTATTTTTGATGCTACCAAAGGTATGCGAATTTATATTCTCATACTCACTATTTTAGTGGCAGCCGTTGGTGTTATCGAAGCCATATTATTCCAATTTATGGGTGATTTAGTCGATTGGATCAACAAATACACCCCTTCTGAGCTTTGGGCAGAAAAAGGCTGGACAATCGTAGGAATGTTCTTTATTGCGATACTTGCCGTCGTATTTGTTTATCTCGCCAGTAGTATTCGTTTTCAATCGCTACAAGGGGTTTTCCCAATGCGTTTGCGTTGGAACTTCCACCGCTTAATGCTCGGGCAAAGTTTAGGTTTCTATCAAGATGAATTTGCAGGTAGAGTATCTGCCAAAGTAATGCAAACCGCCCTTTCCGTGCGTGATGTGATTATGACTTGTGCCGATATGTTGGTGTATGTGCTGGTTTACTTCACCACCTCCAGCGTGATTTTATTACAACTTGACGGCTGGTTATTCGTGCCGTTTATTTTATGGGTCATCTCATTAGCGGCAACCATTATCTATTTTGTACCGAAATTAGCCCAAGCCGCTCAAGAACAATCTGATGCCAGAAGTCTAATGACCGGTCGAATTACCGATGCTTACGCTAACATTGCCACCGTCAAACTCTTCTCTCACGGCAACCGTGAATCTGCCTATGCCAAAGAGTCTATGCAAGAATTTATGGTTACCGTACACAAACAGATGCGTTTAGTTACTGTAATTGAAACCGTCACTAACCTAACTTCAATGGCATTAATTGTTTCAACTGCAGGTATCGGTTTATGGCTTTGGGGATCAAGTGTGGTAACCGCAGGGGCGATTGCGACCTCAACTGCTTTAGCTTTACGCATTAAAGGCTTATCACAATGGATTATGTGGGAATTTGCACGCCTATTTGAAAATTTAGGCACAGTACAAGATGGTATGATTACCCTTTCTAAACCGCACAATGTGGTAGATAAAGAGAATGCTCAGCCGTTAAACGTAACCAAAGGCGAAATCAAATTTGAGAATGTGGATTTTGCCTACGATCCGAACAAACCATTACTGAAAGATTTTGATTTAACCATCAAACCAGGAGAAAAAGTGGGATTAGTCGGTCGTAGTGGGGCAGGTAAATCAACGCTTACCAACCTGCTATTGCGTTTTTACGATATTCAAGACGGCTCAATTACGATTGATGGGCAAAATGTGCGGGATATCATGCAAGAAAGCCTCCGCTCACAAATTGGCTTGGTCACGCAAGATACCTCGCTACTCCACCGTTCCGTGCGTGAAAATTTAATGTATGGTCGCCCAACTGCTACAGAGGAAGAAATGATTAAAGCAGTTGAACAAGCCGCTGCGAGCGAGTTTATTCCAAACCTGCAAGATGCCAAAGGCAGAACTGGTTTTGATGCACACGTTGGCGAACGTGGTGTGAAACTCTCAGGCGGGCAACGCCAGCGTATTGCAATTGCCCGTGTAATGCTTAAAGATGCCCCAATTCTATTATTAGATGAGGCAACCAGTGCATTAGATTCCGAAGTGGAAGTGGCAATCCAAGAAAATCTAACCAAACTAATGGAAGGGAAAACCGTTGTGGCAATCGCCCATCGTCTATCTACCATTATGGCGATGGATAGATTAATCGTGCTAGATAAAGGCGAAATTGTTGAACAAGGCACACACGAAGAACTCCTTGCTCACAATGGCGTTTACGCAAGACTTTGGGCTCATCAAAGTGGTGGGTTCTTGCCTGAGAATGTGGATATGTAACTGTAGGGGCGAAAAATTTTTCGCCCTTATTTTTATCTATTGATTTGCAAATTTTTAGTAAAAGATGACCGCTTGTAGGACTAATAGATAATAATTTAACTATTCTCTTCGTTTATTTCTTCTGCCAAATCTCTCAAAAATTTGCAAGATTTCTCCCCTTTTTTCAGGTATCATTATCACCTTTAATAACAATAATTTTTGGAGCAAATTGTGTCTTCCCTTTGGTCTGATTGCCTTAATCATTTACAAACGAAAGTATCGCCAACTGATTACAGCACTTGGCTACGCCCTCTGCAAGCCAGTTCTGATAACGGGGAACTCACGCTTTATGCTCAAAACCAATTTGTTGAAAATTGGGTTAAAGATAAATTTTTAGCGGAAATTACTGAATTAGCGCGTTTTTTATCTAAAAACGATAATTTAGTTGTCAATTTAAGAGTGGGTATAAAACCTACCGAGCAACCAAAACCACAAATCAGCTCAAAAAACGAGTCTTCCGAATTTAGCAATACGGGCTTTAAAACAGGCTTAAATCCGCATCAAACTTTTGATAATTTTGTACAAGGCCGCTCAAACCAACTAGCGAAATTGGTGGCTCAACAAGTGGTAGATAATTTAGGTGAAAGCCATTGTAATCCGCTCTCTTTCTATGCCGGCACAGGTTTAGGTAAAACCCACTTATTACACGCTATCGGTAATGAATTGGTTAAACGCAATCCAACTGTGCGAGTGCTTTATATCCACCTTGAGCGTTTTTACCGTGATATTATCAAAGCCATTAATAGCTCAAATAACGATGCGGAAAAAATCAAAAAATTCTATCGCTCGCTTGATGTATTGATGATTGACGATATTCAATTTCTTGCTAATAAACCAAAAGTACAAGAAGAATTTTTACATCTACTCAATGCTTTATTTGAGCAAAGAAAGCAGATTATTCTAACTTCTGATGTTCTGCCTAAGAATATTGATAAAATTGATACGGCAATTAAATCTCGCCTAAGTGGCGGTATTAGTGCAACCATTGAACCGCCTGAATTGGAAACCCGTGTGGCAATTCTTCGCCAAAAAGCCTTAGAACGGGGGGCAGATTTACAAGAAGATGCGGCTTATTTGATGGGGCAAAAACTTCGCACCAATGTGCGTGAATTAGAAGGGGCATTAAATCGTGTGATTGCGTGGCAAAAACTCACACTTCGCCCAATTACGGTTGATGCAGTGCGTGAAACCTTACAAGACTTATTTGCCTCTTTCGATTACTTAATTACAATTGAAAATATTCAACGCATTGTGGCGGAATATTACGGCATTAAAGTGGCGGATATAAAATCAAAAAGCCGTGCCAGAAGTGTTGCCCGCCCTCGCCAAATGGCAATGGCACTAGCAAAAGAACTCACAAACCATAGCTTGCCTGAAATTGGCAGAGAGTTTGGTGGACGTGACCACACCACCGTATTGCACGCTTGCAAAACCATTAATGAATTGCGTGATACCGAAAGTGGTATCCAAGAAGACTATATCAATTTAACGCGTAAATTATCATCTTAAGCTGTTAAGAATAAAGGAATGATTATGCAAATTACGATTACCAGAGACCAATTACTCAAGCCTTTGCAGCAGGTATGCGGCGTATTAAGCAGTCGCCCAACTTTGCCTGTGATTAACAATATTTTATTAGAAATTGAAGGCGATCGTTTATCTTTAACTGGAACGGATTTAGAAGTTGAATTAACCACCCAAGCTCAACTGCTACAAGCGGTCGATTTTGCAGGAAAATTTACCATTCCAGCCAAAAAATTCTTAGATATCAGCAAAAGTTTACCTGATGACAGCGTGATCTCCGTTGAATTCGAAGAAGATAAAGCGATCATCAAAGCAGGTCGTAGTAAATTTAGCTTAGCCACTTTACCTGCCAGCGATTACCCTAATTTAATGGATTGGAGGCCTGAAGTTGATTTCTCCATTGAACAAGCAACCCTTGCTCGCTTAATTGATGCCACTCAATTCTCAATGGCAAACCAAGATGCCCGTTATTTCTTAAACGGTATGAAGTTTGAAACCGAAGGCAATTTATTACGCACCGTTGCCACAGATGGACACCGTTTAGCCGTTTGCACAATGGTGCTAAACCAAGAACTTTTAACTCATTCGGTTATTGTGCCACGCAAAGCCGTACTTGAACTTTCACGTTTAGTTTCAACAACGAGTGATGAAGTTCGTTTAGAAATTGGCTCAAGCAATATCCGCATTACAATGAACGGTATTGTGTTCACGTCTAAATTAATTGATGGCAGGTTCCCAGACTACCGCCGTGTTCTGCCTCGCAATGCAGATCGCATTTTAGAAGCGGATACTGAAACACTAAAACGTGCGTTAATGCGTGCGGCTATTCTCTCAAACGAGAAATTTAGAGGTGTGCGTTTAGCACTAAGCAATAACCTGCTTAAAATTACTGCCAACAACCCAGAGCAAGAAGAAGCAGAAGAGATTATTGATGTAGCCTACGACAGCCCTGAAATGGAAGTGGGCTTTAACGTAAGCTATGTGTTAGATGTACTAAACACTCTAAAATGTCAACGAGTACGTTTCAGCTTAGTCGATTCCAGCTCAAGCTGCTTAATTGAAGATTGTGATAACCCCTCTGCAGAATATGTAATTATGCCGATGCGTCTATAATCCTAGATGCTCTAAATAATAAGCCCCTATTTGATCTGCCCCCAAAAGTTAACACTGATTAAGGTGCAGATTTTTTATGCCTAAATACAACTAATCTTTCAAACAGCAAATCAATGTTATCTCCAAAACAGTAAATCGGATCATTAACACTATAACAATCAGCTGCTAGCGAAAACAAAAAGGACTAAGCCCGTGCAATACAGAACTTAGTCCTTAAATTAAAATAGCCTAAATTTTAGATTTTAGATCAAAGCGTATAGCTTTTCGATACTACACGTATTGATTAGTGAGCCAAAGGGCGAGCTAAACGATAGTTCGCAGCAGCTTTTTTCGAACCAAGCACACAAGCTACAAAGGTTAATAGTGTGCTAATTAACCAAAATAGACCAGAATATAGTGCAGCTTTACGAGCAGCTTCTTCAGCAGCAGCTAAAGCTTGTTCTGCTTTAGCTTTAGCATCAGCAACAGCTTGCTCAATTTTAGCTTTATATTCTTGATAAGCAGAAACTGCTTCATTGCGAATTTGCTGAGCTTCAGCTTCGCTTAAACCTTCATTTTTTAACTGAACGATGATTTTATCACCTGTTAACGCATTTTCAATTTCAGCAGCACGTTTTTTAGCATAATCATCTAGATTTTTCCACGTCTCGATGCTATTAAAGTCCATATTTTTGATTTCATTTTTAGTGGTATTAACCATTTTTTCTACCACATTAGCAGACGCACTGATTTGCTCTTTAGAGAATGTATCGTTGTTTTTAGCAACCCATTGTTCAATATCTTCACGACTGATGTTGCCGGTAACTTGTTGATAAAGCTCTTGTGCTTTATTGGTAATGATATTAATCACATTACCTGATTCTCCAGCAGATGCCTCTTCTAGTTCTTCAGAAATAATAGAACCGATAGAACTTGAACTGATAACACTCGTAGTTACACTAGCTGTCGAATTGATCGCAGAACCTGCAGTACGAGCAACGTTACCTAGCCCGTTCATAGTTGAAAAAGTAGTGATAACGATGATAGTAGCGGCAGTCAAGATACCCGTTAAGACAGCATCTTTTGGTAAGATGTCAGTGCCATCACCAAATAAAGCTTCAGGTGCTGATGCCTTAACAGCAAAATAGCCTGCAACAAAAGCACTGATTAAAGCTGTGATAACAGCATAAACGCCTGCAGCAATGCCAGCTCCGCTTAAATCCAATGACAAGAATGAACCAACAACTAATGCTAAAGCAAACATAACCATGCTAACAACTAAGCCCATAACAAGCCCAGCCAAAATGCCGCGCCACGAAGGTCGTCTAGCTGCTGTATATGAATGTTGCATATTTTCTCCTAATAACCAATAAATAAAATAATATGAAATAGGGATTACTTATTTATCCAAAAAGCAACCTTATTAATTTACTTAGGCTAACCAAATGAGCTAGCCATTTGATAAACGTTATCTTAATTCAATACATTTACCAAATAAAAAGCGATTGATTGAATTTAAATTTTAAAATTGATTGAAATAAATTTTCAATTAAAAATACTTCAAGCAAAATAAACCATCAAAATAAATTACTATCAATAGAAAAAAGAGAATACTCTCCTTTTCACTTTACGCTTCTATTATAATCAAATTTATTTTTTAATAGTAGTTTTTTTAATAAGTTTTTACTACTTTTGTAACAATTATTACAATATTCTAGGTTTCTAATCATCCACTATGGCAAGAAATTTGTTTTTCTATGAAAAAATTAACCCTCAACATCAAAAATATAAAAGCCTGATTGACTTTCTATTTTCAATCAGGCTTTATTTTTATAAATTATTCAAACGCACATCAATTAAGGTTTGCTCTTGAGGAGCCGCATTTAATCTAGCTTGTTCGTAAGCCATTTTAGCGGCAGGCTTATCACCTTTTGCAACAAGAATATCGCCAATTAGGATTTGCTTACGTAACTCCCACGCTTTATCTTGAATCTGAGTAAGACCTGCAAGTGCTTCATCATAAGATTTTAATTGGTAATCCACTTGTGCTAAACGAAAACGAGCCAAAGTTTTCAATGTAGAATCAGATTGAGTTAAAGCGGATTGTAACGCTACTTTAGCTGCAAAAAAATCGCCTTTTTCGACCGCTTGTTTTGCTTGCTCAAATTGTGCAAAAGTCGCATAGCTTGAATCTTGATTATCCGCAATAAACTTTTCTACAAGCGGTTGATTTTTATTTGGATTTTGCAAATAGCTCTCCATCACACGCTGATATGATGCGGAAGTCTTTTGTGCCGTTTCAAGCTGATGGTTTTTCCAAAAATTCCACCCCAAACTGGCTGCACAAACTAAAATAATTGCGACTAAAATAGGGGTACCATTTTCCTTAAACCAATTTTTGGCATCTTCAAACTGCTGTTCTTCGGTTTTATTTAAATATTCGTTACTCATTTTTTCTCCTAAAATCGTTTATTAAGTTCAGCAATTAGTTCTGATTGTGCAATCGTAATCTGCTCAGAACCTGAACGCAGGTCTTTGATAACCACTTTTTTTTCTGCCACTTCACTTTCGCCAATTACTAATGCAATCTTTGCTTCCATTTTATCTGCACGTTTAAATTGTTTTTGGAATTTTCCACCTGAACAGTGGCTCATTACACGAAGTTGTGGTAATTCGGTGCGGATTTGTTCTGCCAGATGGAACGCATTAACTGTTGAGCCTTCGCCAGAGAAGACAATATACACATCAACCGCTTTTGGTAAATCAATCTCTTTATTTACTTCTTGAACTAATAGCACTAAACGCTCTAAACCCATCGCAAAGCCTACACCTTGCGTTGCGTGTCCGCCAAGCTGTTCAACTAAGCCATCATAACGCCCACCGCCACAAACTGTGCCTTGTGAACCTAAAGCTGAAGTTACCCATTCAAATACGGTTTTGTTGTAGTAGTCTAAACCACGCACTAATTTCGGGTTGATTTCATAAGCAATGCCCATTGAGTCAAGCAATGCACAGAGTTGCTCAAAATGCTCACGGCTGTCATCATCTAAATAATCCAGCAGTTTCGGCGCATCGTTTAGCACTTGTTGTAAGGCTTCGTTTTTAGTATCTAAAATACGCAGTGGATTTTTTACCAAACGTTTTTTCTCTTCTTCGCTCATTAAAGCGGTGTGATTTTGTAAAAAATTTACCAATGCAGAGCGATAATTCGCACGAGCTTCTAACGAGCCAATTGAGTTCAGCTGTAAAGAAACATGCTGATCGATGCCTAACTCTTTCCATAAACGAGCCGTTAAAATAATCAATTCCGCATCAATTTCTGGATTAGGAATGCCAAACACTTCCACACCTGCCTGGTGGAATTGGCGATAACGTCCTTTTTGTGGACGCTCGTGGCGGAACATTGGTCCTATATACCACAAGCGTTGTTCGTTATTATAAATCCAGCCACGCTCAATTGCTGCACGCACACAACCTGCTGTGCCTTCGGGGCGAAGGGTTAATTGCTCATCATTATCCCAGAATGTGTACATTTCTTTAGATACCACATCGGTGACTTCGCCAATCGCACGAGCAAATAACGGCGTACTTTCAACAATTGGCATACGCACTTCTGAATAGCCATAACTTGCCAGTACATTACGCACTTTTTCTTCCACCCATTGCCATAATGGGGATTCTGTTGGGGAGCAATCGTTCATTCCACGAATTGCTTGAATTGTTTTTGCCACTATTTTTTCCTATTTATTTACAACATCTATGCTATTATTTTGTTGTGCCACTCTCGCACGAATTTTAGCTTCTAATTGGTCGATTAATTTTGCATTGTCAAAACGCTCTTTTTGACGCACACCATCTAAATAGAAGCCACTCATTTTATTACTACCCGTTACACCTAAATCTGATACCAACGCTTCACCCGGCCCATTTACCACGCAGCCGATAATGGAAACGTCCATCGGAGTAATAATATCTTCTAAACGCTGCTCTAGCTCATTTACTGTTGCAATAACATCAATTTCTTGGCGTGAACAGGTTGGGCAAGCGATAAAGTTAATGCCGCGTGAACGAATACGTAGTGATTTCAAAATATCAAAACCGACTTTAATTTCCTCAACGGGATCAGCCGCCAAAGAAATACGCAACGTATCACCAATTCCTTCTGCTAATAGTAAACCTAAACCAACCGCAGATTTAACTGAACCTGCTCTTGCACCACCTGCTTCGGTGATCCCTAAATGCAGAGGCTGATCGATCTGTTTTGCAAGAAGTCGGTATGATTCGACCGCTAGGAATACATCTGACGCTTTCACACTGACTTTGAATTGATCGAAATTAAGACGATCTAAATGATCAACGTGGCGTAGTGCCGATTCTAATAATGCTTCTGGTGTTGGTTCGCCATATTTTTCTTGAAGATCTCGCTCAAGCGAGCCTGCATTTACCCCAATACGGATCGGGATATTCTTATCTCTAGCACAGTCTACTACGGCGCGGATTCGCTCTTCGTTACCGATATTACCCGGATTAATTCGCAAACAATCTACACCATATTCCGCCACTTTTAAGGCAATACGGTAGTCAAAATGGATATCTGCCACTAATGGCACATTCACTTGCTGTTTGATAACTTTGAAGGCTTCTGCTGCATCCATTGTTGGTACAGAAACACGTACGATATCCGCCCCTACTCGCTCTAAAGACTTAATTTGAGCAACAGTTGCTTCCACATCAGTGGTACGGGTATTTGTCATTGATTGTACCGAAATAGGTGCATCGCCCCCTACCGGCACATTACCCACATAGATTTTTTTCGATACCCGACGTTTAATTGGAGATTGATGTATCATATTTTTAAATAGTCGTTAAAAGTTATAAAGCAGAAAACGCTCGTAAAATAACAATCTAAGCTGCTAGCTTACGGCGTTTTTATTCTTAAAAAGATTATTGCAATGGCAAACGAATACGAGCGACACGTCCATCAATTTTTAATGGTACTTCCTGCCCTTTGTAATAAATTTTTACATTTGCAGGTGCACCAATGGTTAAACGATATTGCTCATTTTCATTAAAGGTTAATACTTCGCCATTATTATAGAGCTTTTCAGCTAAACGTTTATTTTTCGCATTTCTCACCGTAATCCAACTTTGCGAGCCTGTGATTTCAATGCGTAACTCATCATTACTGATCGCTGCTGGCTGCTCTGTTGTAGCTTCAGCCTCTGTTGTTGGCTGCATCTGCTGGAGAACGTTTGCAGGTTCAACTGCTACTTCCGTTTCAGGTTTTGGCGGTTCAACTGTCTGAGCTGCTGTATTTTCCTGCTGGTTTGGTTCTACAACTGTAGCAGTTTCAGGCTGTGGCTGAACTTGAGGCTCTTGCACTTGAATTGGCTGTTGAACAGGCACAGAAACTTGATTGCTAGGCTCAACAGGCTCTGTATTTGTTGTTTCCACTACAGGACCTGAATTCACAAGCTGTTCACGGTTTTCCTGATCTTTCTGATAACCCTGCCACCACCATAACAGCGTCATACCTAATGCGGCTAAAAGCACAAATATAGTTAAATATTTCAATGCTTTACCCTGTGAATTTGATGATGGTTTTACAGGCGAAACCTTTGTAATCTCTTTCGGAATGGTTACTTCGCCATAATTCACAGAAGAAACCAACGATTCAGGCAAACGTAAAAATTTCACATAATTACGCACATAACCACGCACAAAGGTGGGAGCGACATTTTTTAAAATAAAAATATCACTTTCAATCGACTCAATGTGTAATTTTTTTAGGTTTGTTTTTTGAGCAACTTCGGCAATAGAAAGATTTAATGCCTCACGAGCTGCTCTTAATTGTTGCCCTAAAGTGAGAGCTGAATTAGGCTGTTCCTGAATAGGGTTCACTGATTCGGTCATACAACACTCTTGAAATAAAATAGTGGAAATAAAAATTCAAAAAATTATTCGGAAGTTTAAAGAGGTAATGCCCATTTTGCAATCATAACGAGCAAAAATTTGAAAATTAAATATGCAAGCGGCCATATTTACAGAATTTTTTGCAAATTTTGTTAAAAATACGACCGCTTATATCTAAAATAATTAAGAAGCTAATGAGACTTTTGCCGCAGTAATCGCTTCTGCTATACGCTGTGGATTTACCCCACCTTTGGCACAACGTTTTTCTAAGCAAGATTCTAATGACAAAATCGGATAAACATCATCACCAATTGAATGATGGAATTGCTGGAATTCATTAATGCTTAATGCTTCAAGTGGCGCTTTTTTGCTGATTGCATATACCACCGCTTCACCTACAATATGATGTGCTTCACGGAATGGTACGCCTTTTGCGACTAAGTAATCAGCTAATTCCGTTGCATTTGCATAACCTTGTTGAGCCGCTTCACGAGTACGTTCTGTGTTCACTTGAATATCAACTAACACAAGCTCTGCAATTTCTAAGCAAGCCTGCCAAGTTTCTAACGCATCAAAAATGCCTTCTTTGTCTTCTTGCATATCTTTATTATAAGCAAGTGGTAAGCCTTTTAAGGTAGTTAGAAGCCCTGTTAATGCCCCGAATACACGCCCTGATTTACCACGAATAAGTTCGCAAGCATCCGGGTTTTTCTTCTGTGGCATTAATGATGAACCAGAGGTTACACGATCAGACATTTCAAGGAAACCCGATTCACCACTGTTGAAAATAATCAAATCTTCGGCAAAACGGGATAAATGCATCATACTGATTGCAGCCGTTGAAAGCAGCTCTAAAATATGATCACGGTCTGATACACTATCTAAACTGTTACGGGTCGCTTCTTCAAAACCTAAATCACGGGCAAGGAGATCACGATCAATGCCATAAGCCGTGCCAGCTAACGCTCCCGAACCAAGTGGGCAAGTGCTCATACGCTTATTTGCATCACTTAAACGACTGAAATCACGCTCCAGCATTTCATAATATGCCATACACCAATGGGCAAAAGTAACAGGCTGGGCTCGTTGTAAGTGAGTGTAGCCCGGCATAACCGAGCTCTGATTTTCGTCTGCAACAGAAACCAAACGCTCTTGTAACGCTCGGATACGTTCCTGCAAAGCAACCGCTTGCACTTTACACCACATTTTAATATCCACCGCCACTTGGTCGTTACGGCTACGCCCTGTGTGTAATTTTTTGCCCAAATCGCCCACTTTTTCGATTAGCTTAGATTCTACCCAACTGTGAATATCTTCCGCATCATCTTTTAAAATAATGGTTAGGTTAGATTCCACCTCTGCACGCACCTCTTTCAATGCTGCAATAAGCTGCTCTAGTTCAGCTTCGGTTAAAATACCAACCGAAGTAATGGCTTTCGCCCAACCGATTGAGCCTTCAATATCTTGAATTGCTAAGCGATAATCAAAACGTAGTGAATCATTAAAATATTTAAATTTTGCGTCTGCTTGTTGTGTAAAACGTCCACCCCAAAGAGCCATAATTATTCCTTATTATCTTATCAAAATGAAAAAGGCGTTTCACCGCCTTAATTTTCCACTATTTTGCATAAATATGCAGAATATTTCAATATTTATTTACAACTATTTTAATTTTTCTTCAATAATTCCACCGCCTAAGCAAACTTCACCTAAATAAAACACGGCAGATTGCCCCGGCGTCACCGCAATTTGTGGTTCATCAAATATCACACGAATGGCTTCATCATCAATGACTTGGATTTCACACGGAATATCCGCCTGACGATAGCGAGTTTTCACCGTACAGCGTAAATTTTCACGCAGTGGCTGCATATCTACCCAAGTAAGCTGCTTGGCAATTAAACCTGTTGAAAGTAGTGCCGAATTATCGTGCCCTTGAGCAACCACTAACACATTATTAATCAGATCTTTTTCCACAACATAAAATGGATCTTCACTCAAGCCTTTCACACCACCAATACCTAAACCTTTACGCTGACCCAGTGTGTGATACATCAAACCATCGTGGCGACCAATCACTTTACCATCAACAGTGCGAATTTCGCCTGGTTGAGCGGGTAAAAAACGAGCTAAGAAATCTTTAAATTTACGTTCGCCAATAAAGCAAATACCCGTAGAATCTTTTTTCTTTGCCGTGGCTAAACCTAAATCTTCGGCAATCGCTCGCACAATCGGCTTTTCAATTTCGCCCACAGGGAACAAACTCTGCCCGACTTGCTTTTTATTGATAGCATATAAGAAATAGCTCTGATCTTTATTTTCATCTAAGCCACGCAATAGTTTTGCGTTTTGATCGTCTCCGCTTCGACGAACATAATGCCCTGTGGCGATATAATTCGCCCCAAGATCTTCCGCTGCATACTCTAAAAAGGCTTTGAATTTGATCTCTTTATTACACAAAATATCAGGATTTGGCGTACGTCCTGCTTTATATTCTGCAAGGAAATATTCAAATACGTTATCCCAATACTCAGCAGCAAAATTGATTTTGTGCAGCTTCATACCGAGTTTATCGGCAACCGCTTGTGCATCAGCTAAGTCCGCCGCTGCCGTGCAGTAATCGGTATCATCATCTTCTTCCCAATTCTTCATAAACAAACCTTCAACGATATAGCCTTGTTGTTGAAGAATAAAAGCGGAAACGGAGGAATCCACTCCGCCCGACATACCAATAATCACTTTTTTCTTGCCGTTTTCAGCAAGTTGCTCAGGGGTTAATTTAGGGAAATGGGTGTCGTAGGTTTTTGAGGTTAATTGAGTTGTCATAAATCTCCCGTAACTTCGGTTAAGGCGAAGCACATTTGGTTAGTTATAAAAGCAACAAGCGGTTAAATTTGCAAAAAATTTTGCAAATCATACCGCTTATAGATGAATAATAAAATTAAAGAAGTTAAAGACTACTTCACTTCGTAAAATTGTGGTTCTTTATTAAAACGCGCCACTTCTTCAGGGTCTGCTGTGCCATCTGCGATTTTTGATTTTAAGTTATCGCAAGGCTCTTCGCAGTCGCACATTTTTTTCATACCTAATGCAGTGATACCGCCACAACTGCCTTTAATGGTTTTACCTTTTACGATAAAACCAATCGACATTGCAAAAATTACTGCTACAAAAAAACCGAAAGTTAATAATACAGTTTCCATTTTCCACTCCAACTATGGTGATTGAGTTAATTTTTTAAATTCGCTCGACATCTGCGTTTCAAACTTATCGCCATTTTTAACAATTAAAAATATCGCTAATTTTTCACGTTCTGCAAGTGCTAATGCTTTTTCTGCACCTAATACAAATAAGCCTGTTGATAATCCGTCCGCCGTCATTGTTGTTGGGGCGAGTACAGTAATTGAGGCTAAGTTATGGCTTACTGGGCTTAATTTTTGCGGGTCAATAATATGTGAAAGGCGGTTGCCGTTTTCATCTTCAAAATAATTACGATAATTGCCCGATGTTGCCATTCCTAAATTATGTAAAGGCACAGTAATTTGTACAGATTGTGCTTGTTCCATTATAGGCTGTTCAATCGCAATTCGCCAACCTAAACCTTGTAAATTTTTGCCTTTGCCACGCAACTCGCCACCAATTTCAACTAAGTAGTTGCTCACGCCTAATTTTTCAAGATGCTCTGCCAATTTATCGACACCAAATCCTTTCGCAATAGAGGATAAATCTAAATAGAGATTAGGTACGCTTTTAGTAAGTATTGGCTTACCTTCTGTTCTAAGAATAATTTTATCAATGCCGACATAGCTAGAACGCTCTTTAATCTGCTCATCAGAAGGCACTTTATTTAAACGTTTATCAGGCCCAAATCCCCATAAATTCACCACAGGCCCAACAGTAACATCTAATGCTCCTTCTGTGATTTTGTTTAAGCGAATGGCTTCTTCCACTACTTTTGCAAAATCTTGCGAAATTTCAACCGCTTGATTGGTTTCTTTTAGCTGATTGAAACGGCTAATTTCCGAATCTTGCTGGTAAGTGGACATTTGGTTGTTCACATCTACTAATAATCGATCTAACTGGCTTTTTATTTTTTCGGGATTAGACAGATTTTTCACTTCACCATTATCAATATATTTGACAGTGTAAGTCGTTCCCATCGTTTTACCTTGCAAGGTAATTTGTTCCGGAGCTTTTTCACAGGCTGCTAAGAGCAGTGAGAAAATAGCAAAAGCGAAAAATTTAACGTTCATTTTTTCTCCGTAGGGTGCAACAAGTTGCACCAATTCACGATATTTAACGGTGCAACAAGTTGCACCCTACAATTTTTATTCTTAAATTCACCACACTGAAAATTTAAGAATATAAACTAAATCAAGCGGTCAATTTTACAAAAAATTTTGCAAAAACGACCGCTTGTGATTTGATGAAGTTACGGTTTATCAACCACCGAAATCATCTAATAAGATGTTTTCGTCTTCAACACCTAAGCTCTTCAGCATACCGATTACCGCTGCGTTCATCACCGGTGGACCACACATATAGTATTCGCAGTCTTCCGGGGCTTCGTGATTTTTGAGGTAGTTCTCATAAAGCACGTTGTGAATGAAGCCACGGAAGTAGTCTTCACGGTCACCTGGTAGTGGATCAGAAAGTGCTACATACCATTTGAAGTTATCGTTTTCTGCTTGAAGCATATCGAAGTCTTCGGTATAGAACATTTCACGCTCTGAACGAGCACCATACCAGAAGGTCATCTTACGTTTAGATTTTAAGCGTTTTAATTGGTCAAAAATATGCGAACGCATTGGTGCCATACCTGCACCACCACCAATAAATACCATTTCTGCATCAGTATCTTTGGCGAAGAATTCACCAAATGGACCAGAAATTGTTACTTTGTCGCCCGCTTTTAATGACCAAATGTATGAAGACATTTGTCCTGGAGGAGCATCAGGCTGTTTTGGTGGAGGCGTTGCAATACGCACGTTTAGCATAATAATGCCTTTCTCTTCTGGGTATGAAGCCATTGAGTATGCACGGATAATATGCTCGTCCACTTTTGAAGTATAACGCCATAAGTCAAATTTATCCCAGTCTTCGTGGTATTCTTTAGGAATATCAAAGTCTTTGTAATGAACTGTATGAGGTTCTGCTTCAATTTGAATATAACCACCCGCACGGAATGGTACTTCTTCACCTTCAGGAATTTGAAGTTTAAGCTCTTTGATGAAGGTTGCTTTGTTATCGTTAGAAATAACAGTACATTCCCATTTTTTCACACCAAAGATCTCTTCTGGAAGTTCTACGTCCATTGAAGATTTTACGTTTACCTGACACGCTAAACGCCAACCTTCTTTTGCTTCTTTTTTCGAGATGTGAGATAACTCAGTCGGTAAGATTTCACCACCGCCTGATTTCACTTGAACTTTACATTGACCACAAGAGCCACCACCACCACAAGCACTGGATATGAAAATTCCTTTGCTCGCTAAAGCACCAAGTAATTTTCCACCTGCCGGTAGTGTAATCCCTTTTTCCGGATCATTGTTGATTGAGATTGTAATATCGCCTGAGTCTACTAATTTAGATTTAGCGAAAAGGATAATCACCGCAAGCACTAATACCAGAGCAGTAAATGCGATAATACCGAAAATAAAATTACTATCCACGATATGCTCCTTATAACTGAATGCCCGAGAATGACATAAAGCCTAATGCCATTAGACCAACAGTGATAAAGGTAATACCTAAACCACGAAGACCAGCCGGAACATCAGAATATTTCATTTTCTCTGTTAAACCTGCAAGTGCAACAATTGCTAACATCCAACCTGTACCTGCACCTACACCATAAACTACTGATTCTACGAAGTTATATTCGCGTTGTACCATAAATGATACTCCACCGAAGATCGCGCAGTTTACCGTTATAAGTGGTAAGAAGATACCTAATGCACTATATAATGCAGGGAAGAACTTGTCTAAAATCATCTCAAGGATTTGAACAAGTGCTGCAATTACACCGATGAAGGTAATGAAGTTTAAGAATGTTAAATCTACACCTTCAACTAATGCACCATCTTTTAAAATGTGAGTATAAACTAACTGGTTAGCCGGTACTGCAATACCTAATACTACAATTACCGCAATACCTAAGCCAAATGCAGTTGAAACTTTCTTAGACACCGCAAGGAATGTACACATGCCAAGGAAGAAAGAAAGCGCCATATTTTCAATAAATACGGACTTAACAAAGATACTAATCAGATGCTCCATCTTTATTTCTCCACTTGTTCCGGTTTCCACGTTCTAATTGCCCAGATTACAAATCCGATAATAAAGAACGCACTTGGTGCTAATAAGAATAAACCGTTTGCTTGATACCAACCGCCATCTTGAACAGTCTGCATAATAGTTACACCAAATAGTTTACCTGAACCAATAAGTTCACGTAAAAATGCAACAATAATTAAGATTGCACCGTAACCTAAACCGTTACCGATACCATCTACAAAACTTTCAGCCGGACCTGATTTCATTGCAAATGCTTCTGCACGTCCCATTACAATACAGTTCGTAATGATTAAGCCTACAAATACCGATAATTGTTTTGAAAGCTCATAAGCATACGCACGCAAAATCTGATCTACTAAGATTACAAGAGAGGCAATAATAGCCATTTGTACAATGATACGAATACTATTTGGAATATAGTTACGAATCATTGAAATAAACATACTTGAGAACGCAGTAACAAAACATACTGCAATTGCCATTACTACCGCTGTTTGTAACTGAGTAGTCACTGCTAATGCCGAACAGATACCTAAGATCTGTAGTGCGATTGGATTGTTATCTGCAATTGGAGATAACAATAACTTTTTAAGATTGTTACTTGCCATTAGTTAGCTCCTGCTTCAGCTTTAAATTTCGCTAAATATGGGCCAAAGCCATTTTTACCGAACCAATATTTAAACGAGCCATCAACACCATTAGAGGTTAATGTTGCACCGGATAAACCATCAACACCGTGCTCTTTATTCGCAGATGCACCTTTTCCGATAGTTAATGCAACTTCATTATTGTCGTTGTATAACTTCTTACCAATAAAGTTTTTCTGCCAGTTAGGGTTAGCAATTTCACCACCAAGACCAGCTGTTTCACCTTGTTCATAGTAAGTAATACCATTAATAGTATTTGCATCAGGTTGAACAGCAACAAAGCCATACATCATTGACCATAAACCATTACCGTGCATTGGTAATACTACTTGTGTTGTTTTACCAGCTTCATCTTTCACTAAATAGACTTCTGCATATTTTGCACGTGTTTTAATATTAGCCTTATCATCTTCAGGCGCAATAACAACATTTGTTTGAGGATCTTTTGCTGCTGTACGAGCATCAAAATCTTTCATTCCATCAACATAGTCTCCTGTTGCTAAATCAACAATTTTAGGCTCAATGAATTTCTCATAAGTTGCCGGTACATTCGTATTCGCTTGTAATAAGCCGGCAGCTTGCAAGATATTTTTCTGCTTATCAAGTTGTTTTTGCATATCTTGGGTTGGTTTTAGCATTACTGCTGCACCCGCTACGATAAGAGAGCAAATTAAACTTAATAAAACAACAACGGTTAGTGTACCGCCAACGCTATCTTTATTAAATTTAGCCATTGTTTGATACCCTCGCTAATCTACGTTTGATATTCCCTCTTACTACTAAGTAGTCGAAGATTGGGGCAAATAAGTTAGCAAATAAGATAGCTAACATCATACCTTCTGGATATGCAGGGTTTACCACACGAATTAATACACACATAAAGCCGATTAAAAGACCGTATGCCCATTTGCCTTTATTAGTAAAAGATGCTGAAACTGGGTCGGTAGCCATAAAGAACATACCTAATGCAAAACCACCTAATACCAAGTGCCAATGCCACGGCATTGAGAATAATGGATTGGTATCAGAACCGATTACATTAAATAATGTTGCCGTTGCTGCCATACCAATCATTACACCCGCAATAATTCTCCAAGAGGCAATGCGAGCAAATACGATAATTGCAGCACCGATGATCAGCATTAATGTTGAGCTTTCACCAATCGAACCCGGAATATTACCTAAAAACGCATCCATCCAAGTGATAGTTTCACCTGTTGCAACGTGTTTTAATGAGGCTTCACCGCCTATTGCCCATTGAGAAAGTGCTGTTGCACCAGAGAAACCATCTGCGGCTACCCATACCGCATCACCTGAAATTTGTGCAGGGTATGCGAAGAATAGGAAAGCACGACCAGCTAATGCTGGGTTCATAAAGTTTTTACCTACACCACCAAATACTTCTTTCGCAACCACAACACCAAAGGTAGTTGCAAGTGCAGCTTGCCAAAGTGGTAATGTTGGTGGAACAATTAATGCAAGTAAGATCGAGGTTACGAAGAAACCTTCGTTGATCTCGTGCTTACGCACCATTGCAAATAAAACTTCCCAGAAACCACCCACAGCAAATACCGTTAAGTAGATTGGTAAGAAATAGGTTGCGCCAAGCAACATTTTCGTTCCCCAACCAGCCTCTGTAACTGAACCTAAACTATTAGCGAAACTATAGTGCCAGTCATTTGCAATTAAATCGCTTAATGTACCTAGATTTAAGGCAGCCAAAATACCTTGGTGACCTACATTGTACATACCGTAGAACATCGCAGGGAATAACGCTAGCCATACGATTAACATCATACGTTTAGAGTCAATCGCATCACGAACGTGAGCATCTTTACGCGTTACCGTACCCGGCGTATAGAAAATGGTATAAGCCGCTTCAAATAGCGTGTAGTATTTTTCATACTTTCCACCTTTATGGAAAGCGGGTTCCATTTTTTCAAAAAGATTTCTCAAACCCATTTTTTAACCATCCTTCTCAATCTTATCTAACGCTTGGCGTAACAATGGTCCCCAGTTATTTTTACCAGAGCATACAAAGGTACATAACGCTAAATCTTCTTCGTCTAATTCTAAACAGCCTAAAGCTTGAGCAGAATCAGTATCCCCAGCTGCTAAATCACGCAGTAATAATGTAGGAATAATGTCCAATGGCATTACACGCTCATAAGCCCCTGTTGGCACCATTGCACGTTCACTACCGTGAACAGCTGTTGTAAAGTTAAATAATTTTTTCGCAAAGTGACCTAAGGTTGTACGTGTAATTGAGTATTTATCAGAGTAAGGTGCGATCATACCAAAGAATGCTTTCTCTCGACCTTCCAATAATGCTGATACTTGTAATGCATAGCGACCAAGATAATCGTGTGGACCAACTGCTGTTGCACCACTTAGAACAGAACCAGAAATCACACGATTTTCACCTGCACTTAGCTCATTGCTGGTTAATTGTGAAAGATTTGCACCTAAACGAGTACGCACTAAGCGAGGATTTTTTACCTGAGGACCCGCTAAGGCAACAACACGATCAGTAAACAATTCACCTGTAGTAAATAATTTACCAATAGCAATTACATCTTGGTAATTTAAATACCAAACTTGTTTATTGGTACCAACAGGATCAATAAAATGAATGTGTGTACCAATAAGACCTGCAGGGTGCGGACCTTTAAAACTGTTGGTTTGCACATTGTTGATCTGACGACTCTGTGCTGCATTTAAGATATTAGAATCTTCTCCACCACAAAGATGGATCGTTTTTTGACCATCAAATAAACGACTTAACACCGTTAAACCATCAAAGAAGGCTTGCTGGTGTTCTGCAATAATCACCTCAGGATTTGCAGCAAGTGGATTAGTATCCATTGCGTTTACAAAAATTGATGAAGGATTTGCATCTAATGCTGGTACTTTACTGAACGGGCGAGTACGGAACGCTGTCCATAAACCCGATTCTACTAAGTTTTGTTTTACTTGCTCTGAAGTTAATGAAGCTAATTGATTAGCATCATAACGAGCAAAGGTAATTTGCTCATCACCCTCAACTTTAATTACTACGGATTGAAGAACACGTCGTTCACCACGGTTAATTGCCGTAACGGTACCACTTGCAGGAGCAGTAAAAATAACGCCCGGATTCTTTTTATCTTCAAAAAGAACTTGACCTTTCTTCACTACATCGCCTTCACGCACCTTCATTGAAGGACGCATACCCACATATTCTTCACCAAGCATAGCAACTTCAGTAACGGTATTCCCGTTATGGATTACTTGCTCAGGTTTTCCCGCAATCGGAAGATCTAAGCCTTGTTTGATTGTAATCATATTGTTTGCACTACTTTTCTTTTGGGTTAAAAATATGATTGCGCAAAACGCAATCGCTTCTATTGAGCCGCAGCCTTATTTAAAAATAAACGATGATTCCCCCCACTTATTTTTAACAGCTACATTAAGTTCTCAAATCTGTATTATAATCTTCGGCTATTTTTTAACAAAAGATTAACTAAAAATATAATCGTCTATTCTACCTAAAAACTCCCCCTTATGGCTAGAAAAACCCCCTAATTTTTCCCTATTCCGTTTCTAAAATTTGAAGTAAATCAATATTTCTAGCTGACAAAATTGAACAATACCTATGAATGGGTACAATATTTTGATGCAAGCGGTCAAAATTTATTCTTAATTTGCAATTCCTATCATCAAAATAGTTTATCTCAAAAAATAGATGGCGATTTTAGCTAGGCAATTTTATAATTCAGGCGTAGAATAGTTGATAAATTTTGTAGAATATTTTTAATGACAGGACAAGATAAAATGGAAGAACAAACTACTCATATTTCAATTTCAGACGCAGCACAAGCCCACTTTGCAAGACTTTTAGAACAACAAGAAGAAGGTACAAATATCCGCATTTTTGTGGTAAACCCTGGAACACCCGGTGCAGAATGCGGCGTATCTTACTGTCCGCCAAATGCGGTAGAGGAAACAGATACCGAATTTACTTTCAACAGTTTTTCCGCCTTTGTTGATGATGTCAGCCTGCCATTTTTAGATGAAGCTGAGATCGATTATGTAACTGATCCTATGGGTTCACAGCTCACACTAAAAGCTCCTAATGCCAAAATGCGTAAAGTGGCAGATGATGCTCCATTTATCGAGCGTTTAGACTATGTGATTCAAACTCAGGTAAACCCACAACTTGCCAGCCACGGCGGTAAAGTAACCTTAATTGAAGTAACGGAAGATAAATATGCAGTCCTTCAATTCGGTGGCGGTTGTAATGGTTGCTCAATGGTTGATGTAACCTTGAAAGAAGGGATTGAGAAACAGCTCTTAATGCAATTCCCAGATGAATTAGTTGGTGTAAGAGATATTACCGAACATCAACACGGCGAACACTCTTACTATTAAGAAGGTAAAAAAGGATAAATCAGACGATTTATCCTTTTTAATTTTATCATTTACAAGCGGTCGCTTTTTGCAATTTTTTTACAAAATCCGACCGCTTGTAAAATTCCAATTAAGCTTTACGGCTGTCTTGGTAATCTTTAGCTGCTTTTACAAAACCTGCAAATAATGGGTGCCCATCACGCGGGGTTGAAGTAAATTCTGGGTGGAACTGTGCTGCGATGAACCAAGGGTGATTTGGTACTTCAACAATTTCCACTAATTTACGGTCGGCAGATAAACCACTTACTTTTAAACCTGCCGCTTCAATTTGAGGCAATAAGTTGTTGTTCACTTCATAACGATGGCGATGACGCTCAACAATCGTTTCAGCTCCATACACTTCTCGTGCTTTTGAGCCTTCAATCAAATGGCATTTTTGTGCGCCTAAACGCATCGTACCACCTAAATCAGATTCATCTGAACGGGTTTCTACATTACCTTCTGCATCTTGCCATTCGGTAATTAAGCCAACAACAGGTTGCGAACAATCTTTATCAAATTCAGATGAATTTGCTTCTTTTAACCCTGCTACGTTACGCGCATATTCAATTAACGCAATTTGCATACCTAAGCAGATACCTAAGTAAGGAATGTTGTTTTCACGTGCATATTGGGCAGTTCGGATCTTCCCTTCTATACCACGATAACCAAAACCACCCGGTACTAAAATACCATCTAAGCCAGCTAATAATTCTGTGCCTTTGGTTTCAATATCTTGTGAATCAATATATTTGATATTTACCGTTAAGCGATTGGTTAAACCAGCGTGTTTTAATGCTTCGTTTACTGATTTATACGCATCTGGTAATTCAACATATTTACCCACCATACCGATAGTAACTTCACCTGTTGGGTTTGCTTGGCGGTATAGCACTTGCTCCCATTCTGAAAGATCCGCTTCTTTACAATCTAGGCGGAAACGATCACACACAAATGAATCTAAGCCTTGTGATTTTAATAATTCAGGAATGCGGTAAATAGAATCAACATCTTTTAATGACACCACCGCACGCTCCGGCACGTTGCAGAATAACGCGATTTTTTTCTTCTCATTTTCAGGGATCGCACGATCTGAACGACAAATTAATACATCAGGCTGAATACCGATTGAAAGTAGTTCTTTCACTGAGTGTTGCGTTGGCTTGGTTTTCACTTCACCTGCAGTTGGAATATAAGGCACTAAGGTTAAGTGCATAAATAAGTTTTTTTCACGCCCAATATCCACCGCTAATTGGCGTAATGCTTCTAAGAATGGCAATGACTCAATATCGCCGACTGTACCGCCCACTTCAACAATAGCGACATCACGCCCTTTTCCGCCCTCAAGCACACGAGCTTTAATTTCGTTAGTGATGTGAGGAATAACTTGAATGGTTGCTCCTAAATAGTCGCCACGGCGTTCTTTACGCAATACTTCTGAGTAGATTTTACCGCTCGTGAAGTTGTTTGCTTTGCTCATTTTTGAACGGATAAAACGCTCGTAATGACCTAAGTCTAAATCGGTTTCCGCACCGTCTTCTGTAACGAAAACTTCACCGTGTTGCGTTGGGCTCATCGTACCCGGATCAACGTTGATATAAGGATCAAGCTTCATAATGGTTACGTTTAAACCACGAGCTTCAAGAATAGACGCAAGAGAGGCTGCCGCAATACCTTTACCTAAAGAAGATACAACACCGCCCGTGACGAAAATATAATTCGTTGTCATTGTTATTGCCTTTGCTAGTTTGGTTTGATTGAATTTCAGAAAAGTTCGCTTTATTTGATAAAGAGAACTATCAGGACGGGAGAATAGTTTACAGGATATTATGAAAAATAGCTATCGGAAAAGCAAACAAGCGGTTGCAAAATTTTTATATTTTACAACCGCTTGTCACCGTGTTATTTCACAAAGCTATCAAAAGTTAGCTCATAATTATCACCATCTCGGCTATAAGAGATATAACGTGGGAATTTTTCGCCCTCATATTTTTTAACTGTAATATCTTTATTATCGCTGGTTCTAAACTTATAAGTAATTTCTTGATAGGTTTTTCCGCCAGATTTTACCTCTTTTTGTGATTTACGTAACTGTACATTTGGTGTCGGGTATAGTTTTTTACCATTTGTGGTTTGGAAACTTGTTGGTAATTTATCGTAATAGCTCAATTGGAATGCGGTAGTAAACAGATCATAAGTCGGCATTGTTAATGCTTCTTCTTTTAATGGCTCTTTTACTTTTCCATATTTTACCGTTTTGGAATCAATTTCTGCCATTGCATAGGTTTTGCCATTACGACTGTCTCGGTAGCTTAACATATTAAACTGACCGTTTTTTTCTGTGCCTTTCGCTGTAAACACGATTTTATACAAAGGTATGTTAATTCTTGCCTGAATATCATATTGTCCGCCGCCGTTGTTAAATTTAATATAGGCTGGCATTAAGTAATTTGAACTATATTTAATATTGTAGCTGTCTGCATAAGCGGCTGAAATTAACGCTGATGTTGCAATAATAACGGTTGTCAGTTTCTGCCAAATTTTCATCTATTTCTCCTCTAAAGATACACGTTCAAACAATCTTGAGATGGTATTGTTATCTGGAAATTGTTCGGCTTTCTCCACTTGCACTCGTGTTAAATGTGGCGAAAAATAATTAATAAAATCATACATATAATTACGAAGGAATGTGCCTCGTTTAAATGCGATTTGAGTCATACTTGGTTGGAATAAATGGCTTGCATTGATTGCAACTAAATCTTTATCCGCTTCAGTATGTGCCATTGATGCCATAATTCCTACTCCTAAACCTAAACGAACGTAGGTTTTGATCACGTCTGCATCGGTTGCAGTAAACACAATATTTGGCAAAATGCCTTCTTTATTGAATGCGTGATCTAAATCTGATTGCCCTGTAAACCCAAAGGTGTATGTAATCAAATCATATTTACCTAGTTCTTCGACAGTTAAATTTTGGCTTTGGTTCACAAAAGTTGCCAATGGGTGGTCTGGTTTAACAATAACTGAGCGATTCCACCAATAGCAAGGTAACAATATTGCTTCCTCAAATAAGTATTGTGCTTCTGTCGTAATGGCTAAATCCACCTCGCCAGCCATTAACGCATCATAAATTTGGTTTGGCGAACCTTGATGTAGATGCAAGCTCACTTCAGGATAACGTGCTTTAAACTTTTCAATGACTTCAGGCAACATATAGCGGGCTTGCGTATTAGTAGTCGCCATTCTTAGCACACCTTTATTTGGGCGAGTTTGCTCCTCTGCCACCGATTTAATACTTTGAGCTTTAACCAATAACTCTCGAGCAATCGCCACAATTTTCTCGCCTGCTGGCGTTAATCCTTTAACGTGCTTACCGTTACGCTCAAAAATATTAATACCCAACTCACTTTCTAACAGACGAACCTGCTTACTAATACCCGGTTGAGAGGTGTAAAGTACCTCTGCAGCCTCAGTAATATTCAAATTTTGGTTTACTATTTCTACAATGTAACGTAGCTGTTGTAGTTTCATTCTATATTCCTTCTACAATCTCTATAAGTTGGTTAATTGCGTTGATTTCATAAGTTGGCTTGATGTCAGTATCATTTTCCAAATTGAATGTATTGAGCCAACAGGTATCAATGCCCGAATTATTTCCGCCTAAAATATCGGAAGCGAGAGTATCGCCCACCATCAGCACTTTAGTGCGGTCGAATTCGTCCATTAAGGCAAAAGCATAATCAAACACTTGGCGATCGGGCTTAGCCGCTCCAATCTGTTCTGAAATCACAACAATATCAAAAAAATGGGCGGTTTGAGTGTTATCTAAACGTTTTTGCTGTAATTCGGTAAAACCATTTGTGATAATCCCCATTTTTACCTTGCCATACAAGGCATTTAATGTCTCAATTACCCCTACTAATGGCTGGCTAACCAATGCCATTTCTGCCATTAATTCTTGATTTAATTTTAATGGTTCAACGCCCGTTTGTTGCGATAATTTTGCAAAACGGCGGATTTGAATATCTTGTGCCGTAATTTCATTATTCTGATAAGCCACCCAAAGTGGCTTATTAATGGCTTGGAAATCTTGATAATCTTGCTCACTGAAATCAATCTGATAACGAGCTAACATTGCTTTCAAGCCTAAATAAGAATTAAACGAAAACAAGGTTTCATCGGCATCAAATAATATCCATTGGTATCTCATAATCTTCCTTTTACTCGCTATGCTTGCTCCTATGGAGCCGCTCAGAGCCAACGTTCAAACGCAAGCGTTTGTTAAAAAATTTGCAAATAAGGCGATTTATTCGCACTCTGTCATTTTTTGTTGTACCCACTCTACAAAAAATTTCACTTTCGGTACTTGAGCCGATTGCGGTGGATACACCACATAAAACGATTTTTCATCAAACAGTGATGTTGGGAACGGCTCAATTAGCGTACCTTTTTCAATCTCGTGTTGAGCTAATACCTTATTCGCAATCGCAACGCCTTGCTGGTGCATAGCTGCTTGTAACACCATAAACGTATGACTAAAAATAGAACCTGTTTCTGCATCCACTTTATCAGCAATATTGAGATGCTCAACCATTCGCTTCCATTTGTTATAAGTAGAAGAATGTAGTAAATGCTTATCAACTAAATCATTTTTCGACTGAATACGATTTTGCGATAAATACTCTGGCGAGGCTAAAATCACAATGCGGGATTCGGTCAAACGGATAGATTCCAAATCTTGCCAATCGCCTTTACCGTAATAAATTGCTACATCAGTTTCTTTGCCAAGTAATCCTTCATCTTGATCTACGCCTTTAATACGAACTTCAACCTCAGGGTATTTTTCGTGGAAATCAGCTAAACGAGGTACAAGCCAGTGCATACCAAAGGTTTGTGGAACACTGATAGTGAGAATTTGACGGCTACTTTGCTGGCGAACTTTATCGGTTGCCAATGCAATTTGCTCCAATAAAGGTTGCACCTCGTAGAAATATTGTGCTCCTAATTCCGTTAATTCTAATAAACGGTTACGGCGATGAAATAACGAAGCTCCTAAAAAGTCTTCCAATAACTTAATTTGATGACTAACGGCAGCTTGAGTTACAAAGAGATCTTCTGCTGCTTTGGTAAAATTCAAATGCCGAGCGGCAGATTCAAATGCTTTAAGTGCATTGAGTGGTGGAAGTTTTCTGTTCATAATATTTAAATATAATGAACTGCTAAGATAAAGCAATTCCATTATTTTTTCTGATGGTTAAAATTAAAAAAATTCGGTTGATAGCTGAAAGTAGAAACAATAGAATACTCTCCGTACTTAATGGATGGTCGTAGAATTTATTCTATTTCTAAATTTTAAGTATGATGTTGTGTTTGCATATTGGTCTAGGAAACTAGACTAGAGTAACGAAAGTTACTCGTTTCACTTCCTGTATATTTTGAACCGTATTGGTTTATAACCGCCCACTTTGGGCGGTTTTTTCTATCTAAAATAACTATAGAAGATTGGTTGCCATTCTATATTATTCGTTATATTTATTCTAGCTTTTATGCTTTTTTATTCTTTCATTTTCATCTGTTATAAAAATAGGTTTTATAGTATCCTAGTACCATAACTATTTTTAATAGCAGAGTATTCCTTTGAGTAAACCAAAACTAACCCACAATCAGCAACGTAGAATAAAATCTAATCATCATAAGCGCATCAATAAAAAAGAGGTGGAATGGCAAGATGATATGCTGGGCGAAACGCAGCAAGGCATAGTTGTAACCCGACACGTCAAACACGCTGATGTTGAAATGGAAAACGGTGAGATCTTTCGTTGTAATATCCGTCGTACGTTAAAAAATGTAGTCGTTGGCGATCAGGTTTCTTGGCGTAAAGGCAGCGAACAGCTACAGGGTATTAGTGGAGTGATTGAAGCGGTATTCCCTCGTAAAAATGAGCTTACCCGCCCAGATTATTATGATGGCATTAAAGTAATGGCATCAAATATCGATCAGATCATCATCGTTTCCGCAGTTTTGCCTACGCTTTCGCTCAATATTATCGACCGCTATTTAGTGATTTGCGAAACCGCTAATATCCCTGCTCTTATTGTGCTGAATAAAATTGATTTACTTAATGAAACAGAACGACAAGAAGTTCAAGAACAATTAAAAATTTATGAAGATATTGGTTATGAAACCCTGTGCTTATCTGCCGATACAGGCGAGAATATGCAAGAATTGCACCAATATCTTGCAGAAGGCACGTCTATTTTTGTTGGGCAATCGGGCGTTGGGAAGTCGAGTCTAATCAATCAGCTTCTGCCAGAGGTTAATGCACTAACAGGTTCTGTGAGCGATAACTCAGGTTTAGGGCAACATACTACCACCGCTTCACGTTTATATCATTTAGCACAAGGCGGTCAATTAATCGACTCGCCAGGCATTCGTGAATTTGGCTTATGGCATTTAGAGCCTGAACAAATTACACTTGGCTATCGTGAGTTTCAATCTGTACTCGGTACTTGCAAATTCCGTGATTGCAAGCATAAAAATGATCCAGGCTGTGAACTAAGACAAGCGGTCGAAAATGGTCAAATTTCTGTAATTCGGTTTGAAAATTACCATCGCTTAATCGAAAGCCTTTCTGAAACCAAAAGCCAACGCCATTTTAGAAAAGAAGAAGTATAATAATGAGTAAATTTATCTATCCAAATGCGAAATTGATTGCAGGTGTTGATGAAGTTGGGCGAGGCCCTTTGGTTGGGGCAGTGGTAACCGCTGCGGTTATTTTAGATCCAAATAATCCTATTGAAGGTTTAATGGATTCCAAAAAACTATCAGAAAAGAAACGCCTAGCATTAGCAGAAGAGATTAAAACAAAAGCCTTGAGTTGGTCACTTGGCAGAGCTGAACCTGCTGAAATTGATGAATTAAACATTCTTCACGCCACAATGCTGGCAATGCAGCGTGCGGTGGAAGGACTGCATATTCAGCCTGATTTCATCTTAGTCGATGGCAATCGACCACCGCTATTTTCTGTGCCTGCACAAGCGGTAGTTAAAGGCGATAGTTTAGTGGCTGAAATCAGTGCAGCTTCGATTATTGCCAAAGTAGCACGAGATCAAGAAATGGACGAATTGGATAAACAATTTCCACAGTACGGTTTTGCCAAGCACAAAGGCTATCCAACTAAATTACATTTTGAGAAATTAATTGAATTTGGAGCAACACCTTATCATCGCAAAAGTTTTGCTCCAGTGAAAAAAGTATTAGGCTTAATTGATTAGAAGGAAAATTCTATGACAACAGAATATCAAGAAACCATTTTTACTAAAATTATTAATAAAGAAATTCCTGCAAATATCGTCTATCAAGACGAGCTTGTTACAGCATTTCGTGATATTGCTCCACAAGCACCAACCCATATTCTGATTATTCCGAATAAATTTATTCCAACTGTGAATCACGTTATCACCGAAGATGAGTTAGCATTAGGACGTTTATTTACCGTTGCGGCAAAAATTGCCAAAGAAGAAGGTATTGCCGAAGATGGCTATCGACTAATTATGAATTGTAATAAAAACGCTGGGCAAGAAGTGTTTCATATTCATATGCACTTACTTGGTGGGCAGAAATTAGGGCCGCTAGTGGCGAAATAATATGCGTTTATCCTATTTTACTTTTGCAATTTTCTCGATTTTTTTGACCGCTTGTGCCAGTAAGCCCGTAAGTTATTTACCCACAGGCTCAAAGCCGATCGTGAATATTGAGGAAGATATTGCACAAAAAGTTGAGCTCAATACCAACGGCAAAACCTTTAGTACCACAAACTTAACTGATTTTCCGCTTAATGTGGTTTACAAGCTATTTTGGTACGATAAAGATGGCGTAACCCAATCGCCTGGCGGTATCTCTGAAAGTTCTGGCTGGCAAACTTTATGGCTACAACCAAAACAAAAACAAACAGTAGCATTAATTAAGCCTACTGAAGAAAGTCATAATTATCGACTTTATTTACGCGGTGCAAGATAGTAAAAAAGCAGAGTAAAAACTCTGCTTTTTGTATCTCTAAGATTTCAAAAACGGATTACTTTGCTTTTCTCGCCCAATGGTGGTATGCGACCCGTGTCCGGGAACAATGATGAAATCATCATCTAAATCAAACATTTTAGTACGAATAGTTTCTAAAAGTTGATCATAATTTCCCATATAGAGATCGGTTCTTCCAATGCTGTCTTGGAATAAAACATCGCCACTAAAAGCGATTTTATTCTCAAAGTCAAAGAAACCGATATGACCCGGTGCGTGTCCCGGCAAGTGGCGAATATGATATTTCAATGCCCCTACTTCAACCACATAGCCTTCTTCTAGCCAGTGATCTGGATAAAATCCACTTACTGCTGGCAAGCCGAATTGCTGACACATTTCAGGTAAATGTTCAAATAACGGCTTGTCTGCAATATGAGAACCAAATACTTCAACATTAAAATGATCTCTTACCTTCTCAACCGCCATAATATGATCTAAATGGGCGTGGGTAATCAGTAATTTCTGCACCTTTAGATCTTGAGATTCCACGAATTGAATGATTCGGTCGGCATCATCGCCGGCATCAATAATCGCTGCATTTTTATCGTTATCCCAAATAACAGTACAGTTTTGCTGAAATGGGCTAACAGGAATAATTTGCAAATTAAACATAAAATATGACCGCTTGTTAGCCTTTCCAAGTACGAACAGGACCGGTATCAACGTGCACAAAATTACTGCGTGGATAGTAACCTACACCACCGTTATTTAAACTTTCTGCTGCCTGTCGTACTTTATTTAACGGTACACCAGAAACTTGGAAATCAATCGCTTTTCCAAGAATATGATAACTCTGACTTGCCACACCACGGCTTCTACGGCGAAGTTTTGCATTTGTTTGTGCTGAGCGATAGCCACTTAACACTAAAATTTCCGCATTACGGAAACCTAACCGACGCTGTAGCTGGTTAAGTTTTACAAATAATTTTGGATCAATCGCCTTAACTTGATTAATATGGCGATCTCGCATTAAATAGTTTAATTGCCCGAGATCCTGCTTATTTAACCCTGCTGCACCGAATTTTGCCGTATAAGTATCACCCGTGTTCACATTACGAAAACGCAATGCTACCGGAGCCGGCGTAGAAAGTGCTGCCATTACTTGACCCGGCAGAAGGCTAGCCCCTAAAACAAGTCCGCCAAGTGATAACCACTTACGGCGTTGAACATCAATTTGTTTCATTTTTACCTCATAGGTTAGCTAATGATTTATAGAAAGTCGTTCCATTCTGAGCGAATTTCTATACACCATATTCAGCTAAAATTTAGAATCGTAAATTTATGTAAACTAAATTTGAAAAAAGTTCCAAGAAGATCGAAATCTTCTTGGAAATTTATATTTAATCAATTAAATAATACTTTTCAATTTACCCCAACTAATCGAGTATTGAGGAATTTTGGCATCAAAGTTATAAATATCAGGGAGTGTTTGCACCTTTCCACCTTCAACCCAAGAGGTTACATAATATAAGTAAACCGGGTTATCTGAGCGAATTTGTGCTGATGTTGTTTTCTTACTACCTAATACTTGGTTCTTTTTATCTACACTCCAACCAGCTTCTTTTAAGAGAATAGTAGCAAGTTCATCCGACTTAGCGACTCGCACACAACCGGAACTTAAAGCACGGTTTGTTTTACCAAATAATCCTCTATTTGGTGTATCGTGTAAATAAATAGCATCTGAACTTGGCATATTAAATTTATAACGACCTAAAGCACTATCATCTCCTGCTTTTTGACGAATGCGATAAGGAGTACTTTTAGCATTTAAATATTGAGACCAGTTCACACTACGGGGATTTACTTTATTACCACTGCCATCAATAATTTCAAAACTCGCTCTATCCGCATAACCAGGATCACGAGCTAATTTTGGCACAATATCTTTTGTCATAATGCTAGTTGGCACATTCCAAGGCGGATTTACAAGCACATTGCTTAATTTACTGTACATTACCGGTGTTTTACGATCTTCCCGTCCAACAATTACCTTAGATTGTAATGTTAGCTGACCATCACGGAAGTAATATAATTGGTAGCTTGGAATATTTACAAAGATACCGTTACTAAAACTTGGAATAATACGTAAACGCTGTGCATTCAATGCCAGTTTATAAAAAGAAGAACCGTTAGCACTTTCTGCTGCTGTTTTACCTTTCTTCGTTTTACCTGAAGATGTTTCACCCGCCATCGCTAATACTCTATCTGCAGTATCACGATACAAATGATTTCTAGGCACTAAATTCGTTACAAATTGACCTGAAGAACCATTTTTGACCGAGCTAACCCATTTACCGATTTGCTCTACCGATGGGGCTTTAGGAGAGTAGCTACCTAAGTTATACAACCAGCTATTCGCATTTTTAAATACGTTTTTGTTGTAGTAGAGATAATCTAAAAAGCCATCTGTCAGTAAAATATCCCGCCCTAAACCTTCAGGTTGATTTAAAATTTGTTGTAACGCTTTTGCTGATTTAGCCGATACACCACTTGCAGCAAACAGAGCATATTCTTTTAAAAATACCTTTTCTGCTGCTTTATCATTCCACATTGTAGAGAATTCACTCTCTAAATAAACTTTAGTTGTTGCTTGGTTAAGCAATAATGAATTTGCACCAATTTCTTGTTTTACTCGTGCTTCCGCTTCTGCAAATTTTCTTGCTCGCTCTTGGCGAATTTGTTCTTGTGCCAGCGCATAATCGGCTTGCTTCACTAATTCTGCCGCTCGAGCTTGTTGGGCAGCAAAACTTAGTTGCGGTAAAATATTATCTTGCACAGAAGATGCTTCAGCCTGAGTAAGTGTTACTGTTGCTGTTTCAGCTAAAGCTACACCTGAAAGCGCCATCATAATAGGTAATAATTTAAAGGTTCTCAACCTACTCTTCCTCTTATTATATTATTTATAAAAAATAGACCGCTTAGTTACCTAAGCGGTAATATTTATGCGTATATTATAACCATATTTATGGCTTTTTATCAATTTCTGACCAATCGATAACCATTTGTACCGCTTCTTTCAAGAAGAAATCAGGAGCTTCATAGTCTTTTGGTAAATCATCAATATTTTTCAATGCTTTCTTACCCTCTCTTGCAAAGCGTGCATTGATATCTTTCAAGCGTTTTTCATCATCAGCTTTTTCTTCTCTTAAACGTTCTTCCAAATTTAACGATAAGAATTTACGCCCATCACGCTCTTTACGAATTGTAATATTTTCGTTTAACACAATGAACTCCGGGTGCTTTGCAATACGATCTTCGTGTTTAGCTTTTAACGCTGAAACTGCATTACGCGCATTTCCCACTTCTTGATAAGTTGCTGCCAGTACCTTATCCCAAGGCAGTGCGTTATCTTCAAAACTTTCACCAGTTTTTTCCGCATTGATGATTTCAGGGAATTTAATATCCGCATCAACCCCTTTCAACTGAGTACTACCACCGTTAATACGATAGAATTTTTGAATTGTATATTGAATAAAACCTAACGGTTCCTTATCTAAGTCATACACAAAATTCAATGAACGGCTTTGTTGCACTGTTCCTTTGCCGAAAGTTTGCTGACCAACAACAATTGCACGATTATAATCTTGCATTGCTGCAGCAAAAATTTCAGAAGCTGACGCACTATGGCGATTAATCATTACCATAATTTTACCGTCATAAACGATTTTTGATTCTGGATCTTTGTGTACTTTGATGCGGTTAAAAGCATCTTGAACTTGAACTACTGGTCCACCTTTAATAAACAATCCTGTTAAATTAATCACTTCCGTTAATGAACCACCGCCGTTCTCACGCAGATCAATAATTAAGCCTTCTACATTTTGCTTATTCATATCTGCTAATAATTTACGCACATCTTCAGTTAGGCCAATGTAGAAAGTTGGAATTTTAATTACCCCAACACTTTTACCATCAACTTTCTCAACGGTTAATTTAGCCGCACTGTCTTCAATTCGTACTTTATCACGCACAAGAGTAATAATTTTGGTTTTTCCGCCTTTTTCCGGCTCAATTTCTAAACGAACTTTTGTGCCTTTTTTACCTTTGATCTTATCGACCACATCATCTAAACGCCAGCCGATAACATCTTCAATAGCTCCTTTTTCACCTTGACCAACACCAATAATCTTATCGCCCACAACAAGTTTCTTGCTTCGTGCAGCCGGAGCCCCTGGCACTAACGAACGAATGCTGGTTACATCATCTTCTTGAGTAAGCGTTGCCCCAATCCCTTCTAATGAAAGGTTCATACTTTCTTGGAATGCTTTAGCTGCACGAGGTGAAAGATAGCTGGTATGCGGGTCGATCTCACGAGAAAATGAATTCAAGTAAGTTTGTAAAATATCGTCTGCTTTAACTTGTGTTAAACGCTTAATCGCAAAGTTATAACGCTTGGTTAAAGTTTTCTTGATTTCAGCCCATTTTTTATCTTTCAGATATAAATTGATAATGTCATTTTTAACACGCTGTTCCCAGAGTGTATTAGCTTCTTCTACTGTAGTTGGGAATGGCGCTTTTTCACGATCAATTTCAATTTGGTCACTACCTTTCAAATCAGGTTCTTTATCTAACAAAGACAACGCATAGCTATAACGCTGGTAACGGCGTTTCGACATCAATTCATACATTGCAAATGCGGCATCTAATTTACCTGCATAAAGATCATCATCTAAAGACACTGCATATTTGCTACGCATTTCTTCTACATCGGATTGCAGGAAAGTATTATGAGAAGCATCAAGCCAATCAATGTAACGATCAAAAATTTTATGTGCAAACTCATCATTTAACTGGAATTTATGGTAATGAGATTGCGTTAAACGAGCCGTTACACGCTTTGTGGATAAGCTATGTTGCTCGGTTGGTTTTGGGATAACGATTGCACTTTCTTTCATATCAGGTTGCACAGCAATGGCATTACCGGCGAAGAAACCTAATGTAACTGCAAAAATCGTATTTAATTTTTTTAATTTCATTTTCTATTCCAATCTACAAGCGGTCATAAAATGACAAAAATTAGCAAAGGGCGTATTTACTACGCCCTACATTTTATTTACGACCAAATTTACTTGCTAAAGCCGCTAATTTTTCCTCTGATGCCTTAGCTGAATTATCTGATTTTGCTTTGTTCGCTTTAGATTCTGCACGTTTTTTAGCATTCTCTTCACGAGCTTTTTGTTTAAAGAATTCTTTACGTTGTTCTTTACGCTCTTGTGCTTTACGTTCTGCAACAACAGCTTTGGCTGCTGCTAGAGTATCTGCTGCGTGAGCTGCTTCTTCTTCAGTAACTACACCTGCTTCTTCGCCTTGTAATCCTACACGAGCAACATTCGCTTGGCTTGCTGCTAAATAACGCCAAGAGTTTGTATAGTTGCGAAGCACTTGGCGTAATAAGGTTTTACTTACTTTTTCATCATCTTTTAACGCTTCTGCTAACTCTTGGAAAAGTCCTACCTTTAATGGTTTTGCCTCACCCTCCACACTAAAACAAAGTGGAAATTTCTCTGCTAAATACGCAATCACTTCCTTTGTACTTGGATTTGTTTTATTGTGAGTTTGTTCTACTTGTTGTTCCGACATAATAAGTTCCGTTAATAAAAATTCGAGAATTTGCTAAGTTAAAATCTAACTCGATACTATATTTGATTTATAAGGCTTCGTCCATATAAATCGCATATTCCTATTATAAAAACGATAGACTATTTTTCATTTGAATGTTCAGAAAAGTATAAAAATAATTTGATTAAAAAATGAATAAATGCTCTAATGGCAAAAGCTGTTCGTGCGTTAATTAAAGTTGAATCTTTTTAGTTATTTTCTTCAATAAATATTGGGTAAGTGATTGATAGATACGCCTGTAATATCCCGTTTAGCTATCTTTTATCACTTTTTACATTTATATGAGGAAAATCCTATGTCAGCAGTTACTGGTACAGTGAAATGGTTCAATGCAACTAAAGGTTTTGGTTTTATCACCCCTGATCAAGGTGGCAAAGATGTGTTCGTTCACTTCTCTGCAATTGAAGCAAACGATGGTTACCGCACATTAGCAGATGGTGCAAAAGTTCAATTTGAAATCCAAGATTCAGAACGTGGTGCATCAGCCGTAAACGTGAAAACAATCTAATTAATACTATTTCAACGAAAATGCCGACACAATGTCGGCATTTTTTATACTTACTTCAAAATCTGCACGTCAAATTTTTTCGGCACAATAAACATTGCCGGCACAACAAAAGCCGCCATTAACCAGAAGGTTAAGCTTGGCGAATTTTGGTAGATCATACCTGCTACAAAAGTAAATACCGCCATAAATGCACAGCTTGCTAAACCAAAATATAAACCTTGCAACTTCGTAATATTCTCTGCCGATTGCATTGAAATATAACGAATCATCGCAATATGGGAAGCTCCAAAGGTAACTGAATGTAGAAGTTGAGCAAAAATCATCAATGTAATCTCTGTGCTACTCCCCATAATTCCCCAGCGGATAACAGCAAACACCGCAGATAAAATCATTAAATGGCTGATTTTCCAGGACTTAAACAGCTGCTTAGAGACCAAAAAGAATAAAATCTCGGATACCACCGCCAATCCCCAAAACAAACTGGCCATTTCCGTTGAAATACCTGCATTTGACCAATGAATAGTACTGTAAGTGTAATAGGTTGCGTGGGAAGCGGAAATTAACGAGACGGCAACCAACATTCGCAACGTGGACGGCTCTTTTAATAAGGCTAAATAAGTAACAGTAGAGCTATTAGTTACTACATTTTTGTCTTCAAAACCAACAGTAGGCGTAGCGAATTGCCCGATACCAAACAAGACCAAAAAGCCGATAATCACCCAAACCACCACATCTTCGCCTAACTGCCCGATAAAATAGCCTCCACAAAGTGAACCAACCACAAAGGCAATTGAGCCGAAAAGTCTGGCTTTTCCGTAATCTAAACCGATTTGCCGTTGCCAGATAGACGCAATACTGTCTGCAATCGGCATCGCCCCTGAATTGAACATTTGAAACAGCATTAACACAGGAAAAATCAGCCAAATTGAATTGCCTGAAAATGCCAACACAATAGCAACTGCAATATTCAGCCACGTTAAGGCTCTTGCGGTTGGAATGAGCTGATTTACCGCATTTACCCACTGCGAAGCCAACATACTGCCGCCAAAGCGAAACAGATAACCTACTGCCGCTAATAAGCCGATAATTTCCGTAGAATAGCCGTGATGTTTTAGCCAAACAGGCAAAAACGGTAATATCACGCCATAAGCACAGAAAAAGCCGAAATAGTTAAATGCTGTCCACTTAAACGGCGAAACCGCTATCATAAGGATTTCTCCATTTCCTCAGCTCGGTAAATTGCCGCCCACATTGCTTTATCTACAGTTTCAGTTAAATTTTGTTGTTCAAATACTTCTAAAGCCTTTGCCGTTGTGCCACCTTTGGAGGTTACATTTTCTCGTAAAGTTGAAAGTGGAACGGTTGGATTTGCCTCTACCAATTTTGCTGCCCCTAATGCCGCTGATTGCACTAAAAATCTCGCATCTTGTTCAGAGAACCCCATTTGCATCGCACTTTGCTGCATTGCTTCCATAAAACGGAAGAAATAAGCAGGGCTTGAGCCTGTAATCGCAATAATATGGTTGATTTGTTCTTCACTTTCCACCCAATAGCATTTGCCCACTGCCGACATTAGCTCTTCTGCAAATTCACAAGCGGTCGAATTTACTGATTTTTTTGCAAATAGCCCAGTCACTCCCTCGCCAATCAAGGACGGCGTATTTGGCATTGTGCGGATAATATTTTTCGCCGTTGATAATAATTCTTCCAAGCGTTGAACTGAAATCCCTGCCGCCACAGAGATCACCCATTTATTTGAAAAATCGACATCAGCAAATTCCGCACACACCTCCGCCATCATCTGCGGTTTAACCGCCAGCACAACAACCTCTGCTTGCTCCACTGCTTCACGATTTGCAAAATTTGTGGAAATTCCGACCGCTTGTAATTCCTCTCTGCGAGCAAGATTGCTCTTATTACACGCAATGATTTGAGAAGCTGGATAACCGCTTTTCAATAAACCTTGAATAATCGCAAATGCCATATTACCTGTGCCGATAAAAGCAAGTTTTTTACTGTTCATACGCAAATCCTCTACTGTGTTTGGGTTGGCTCTGTTAGAATAGCTTATTCTACACCTTAAAAGATTTCTCTAAAAGGACAGGCAAAAATGGTTTTCTTCAAAAATGTGATGATTTATAAATTAACCAGCGAGCTTTCGCTTGATAGCAAAAGCCTTGATGATTTACAGCAAGAGACAAAATTCACCCCTTGCACGCAATTTGATATGAGTAAATTTGGCTGGTCTAGCCCGTTGAAAGGCTCTGATTTACTTCATTTTTCACAAGGTAACCAATTTTTGCTGGTTTCACATAAAGAAGATAAATTACTGCCTGCAAATGTTGTTAAAGCGGAAACCGAGCAACGCATTGCAGAATTAGAAGAAAAAGAAGCTCGCAAGCTCAAAAAAACGGAAAAGCAAGCGGTAAAAGATCAAGTGGTATCGAACCTGCTGCCTCGTGCCTTTAGCAAACATCAATTTACCGCTATTTGGTTGGATTTAGACAATCAGCTCGTGTATGTTGATGCCGCTTCAAGCAAACGAGCGGAAGACACGCTTGCCTTACTGCGTAAAACGCTTGGCTCATTGCCTGTTGTGCCGATTTCATTCACATTACCGCCTGCAGAGGTAATGACAAACTGGGTGGCAAAAGGGCATACGCCAAGCTGGCTAACTTTATTAGAAGAAGCAGAGCTGAAATCCTTCGATACCGACAGCGTTATCCGCTGCAAACGCCAAGATCTAGAAACCGAAGAAATCGCCCAGCACTTACAAGCGGGTAAATTTATCACAAGACTTGCCATTGAGTGGGAAGCTCATTTCTCTTGTGTGCTTAATGAAGATGCTACCCTTTCTCGCCTGAAATTTGCCGATGAAGTGCGTGAGAAAAATGACGATATTCTGAAAGAAGATGTTGCTCAACGTTTTGATGCCGATTTCTTACTAATGACAGAAGAACTCAAAACCTTTACTGCCAAAATGATTGAAGAATTTGGTGGACTTAAAGCCAGAATTTAGAACCAAAATTTAGGGAAAACAATGTTAGATCAAGCCATTATTGACCAATATGATGCCCTCATTTTTGATATGGACGGCACATTAATCGACACAATGCCAAGCCACGCCAAAGCGTGGGAAATGGTGGGTGACGTTTTAGGTTATCCGCTCACTTCTGATGCTATGATGAAACTTAGTGGCTCAACCACCTTTATTATTGCCCGAGAAACAATGAAGCGTGCTAATATGCCTGAGCATTATTTTGATGAAGTGGTGAAATTAAAACGCCAATTTGGTATGGAATTAATTCCTGAAAATGCCGCGCTACTGCCCACTTTTGAGATTGTGAAAGCCAATTTCGGCAAAAAGCCAATGGCAATCGGCACCGGATCGCACCGTGCAATGGTGGAATTATTAGATGAAAAATTTAATTTACGCCATTATGTTTCGGTTATTGTAGATTCCGACGATGTAATCAACCACAAGCCCTCCCCTGAAACATTTTTAAAATGTGCAGAAAAACTGGGCGTGCCTGCTCATCGTTGCTTGGTATTTGAAGATGCTGATTTGGGCGTACAAGCTGCCCTTAGCGGTGGAATGGACGTGTTCGATGTGCGAACCAATACTATTACCCACGCAACTCGTTAATGAAAAGTTGTTATGAAAACAGAGTGGATTAAAAACTTCGTACAAAAATTAATCGCAATTTCAAAAGCGGTGGAAAACTATTTTACCAGCGGTTCATTTGGGGTGAAATTTTACCCGTTTCTAATGCACCCTTGCTTTCGCAAAAGTTGTGCGTTTCTAGTATCTATCATTGCGATTGTTTCTAGTTTCAGCGGTGTATTTTATCTGTTGGCAGAACATATCACGATTTTATTTAGTGAAAGATCGCTTACCACCTATTTCCACCATAGCACTTTAGAATTGCTTGTGCCTGTTGGCACAATGATTGACGGAAAAGTTACCGAACTTTCGCCGCTCTCCATCGTAATGCTGACAATGTTTGTGATACAAGCGGTCGTTTTTTTCTTTATTTATGCAATCGGCATTACCCACATTACCCACAATAAGCTGCGTGTTATCGGCTTAATCTTAGCTCTCGGTTTTGCGATTGGTTGCTCATTAATTTCGGGCATTCAGCCTACTTCACGCAGCGAATTTGGCATTTATAATTTAGGGGCAAGCATTACTTTCTTAATTGGCAACTTAACGCTAATTATTGCAGGGCTCGATATTTACCACCCGACAATACGTTTTTTCAAACGTTTTAGCATTACGGCAGGTATTATCGGGGCAATTTGTATTTTGGTTACTATGTTCCTGCCGACGATTTTCAGCCCATTAATTGAGCGAGCTGGCATTTACACCATTATGATGTGGGAAATTTTAGCCGGTTTTGCCATTATCAAACGGTTAAGAAAAATCCCGTCCTTAACACAACATATAGAATAAAACAGGATAGATTATGAAACACAACATTCCATTTATTAATCGCTACGCACAATTGATTGAGTTACCAACCATTTCCAGTTTAGTGGCAGAACACGATTTATCAAACCGTGCATTAATTGAACTACTCGCCACTTGGCTTGCCGATTTTGGCTTTAAAACTGAAATTTTAGCAGTTGAAGGCAGCCGTAATAAATATAATTTGCTTGCCACCTACGGCGAGGGCGAAGGCGGATTATTACTAGCAGGACACACCGACACCGTGCCGTTTGATGATGGCAAATGGACTTTCAATCCGTTCAAACTAACCGAGCAAAACGGCAAACTTTACGGCTTAGGCACAGCAGATATGAAAGGCTTTTTCGCTTTCGTGGTAGACGTGGTCAGCCAAATTGACTTCTCACAAATCAAAAAGCCGATCCGAATTCTTGCTACCGCCGATGAAGAAACCACAATGCTCGGGGCAAAAACTTTCGCCCAGCACACTCACATTCGCCCAGATTGTGCGATTATCGGCGAACCAACCTCACTCAAGCCAATTCGAGCTCATAAAGGGCATATGGGCGAATCGGTCAGAATTACTGGCAGAAGCGGACACTCAAGCGATCCGAGTAAAGGCATTAACTCCATTGAGCTAATGCACGAATCTATCGGTTATTTAATAAAAATGCGTGATGACCTAAAAGCAAAATACCATAATCCGCTCTTCCAAGTAACTCACCCAACAATGAATTTTGGCAACATTCGGGGTGGCGATGCCATTAACCGTATTTGTGCCTGCTGTGAATTACAGTTTGATATGCGACCACTGCCAAATATGCCGTTAGCTGATTTATACGTAATGGTTGATGAATACTTAAAACCGATGATTGAGCAATATGGCGATTTAATTGAAATTCGCCCCATTCACGACGGCATTCCGGGCTATGAATGCGAGCATTCTGCTCAAATCGTGCAGGTGGTTGAAAAGCTACTCGGCGAAGAATGTGGTTCAGCAAACTACTGCACTGAAGCTCCATTTATTCAACAACTCTGCCCAACACTGGTGTTAGGGCCGGGTTCGATTGAACAAGCCCACCAGCCTGATGAGTTTTTAGAAACCAAATATATTGAACCGACAAAAGAGCTATTAACAAAGTTGATTTATCATTTCTGTCGATAAGATAAAAAGAGGGGCAAATTACAATTTGCCCCTATGTTTTTACATAGCGGTAGAATTTACCCGATTTTTTGCAAATTATTACCACTGATAACGATAATTCGCTAATACACTAAGTGGCTGCTTAAATTTACTACCCGAAGTAACCGAAGCCTCTAAGCCTAAGCGGTGGTTGCTGTTGCCTGCTGTTAAACCTAATGCGGTTTGTACTCTGCCTTTGTTTTCTGCTACATCAAATTGATATTGATTCACTCGCACTTTCGCATTATTTGCTTTTTCCGCAATCGCATTTACTTCCGCATAAGGTTGTAGATTCCAACCATTATTCAATGCAAAACCTTTTGCTACACGCACACCTGCACGGGCAGTAAAGAGATTTAAACGGCTCTCATCGGCTTTGCCGTTAATGGTATGGTAGGCAAGCTGAGCTTGTGGTGTAACGCTCCAATCATTGCTCAACGCAAAACGTTTGCCGATTTCGCTTGAAAGGCTAAACCCATTGTATTTACGTTTTTCATCAACAAACTTAGCAGTTAGGTGTTCATATTTTGCGATGTTATCCAAATACCAACCCTGTTCATTTGCAAAAGTTGCGTATAAACCAACCGCTTGTGAGCGCAATTTACCTTTGCTGTATTCGCCATTAAAATCGACATCAGCACGGCTTGCACCGACAAATCCACCTAAACGAAGATTGTCATTAATGGCACGATCTGCCCCAAGTTGTAGGCTGTGAGAATCCATTTCAAAACTTGAAGAACGGCTATCTACCGCCACATTCTGGGCTTTGGCTTCACTACGGCTATTGTTATTTTTTACCCACACATTGCTTAATTTATCGGTTTTCAACTCGCCTAAACGTTGATGAATACCTTGTAAATTTTGGCTAAGCAATGCACCTTGAGCTTGGCGGAGAGAGACAAGAGCGTTTGTTTTCTCACTTAATGCTTTCAATACAGGTGCAACAACAGGTTGGCTAGGCTGTGTCGGTTGAGGCTGTGTTGGTTGAACAACAACTGGTGGGGTTGGTTCAGTAGGTGCTGGCGTTACAGGCTTGGCAGGGGGCGTAGGCTGAACAGGTGTATTTGTAACACTTTCAGCTTGGCGGTTTGCTAATATCCAGTTTGTTCCCTCTTTATTTAGGCGATAACGATACGCCCCTGCATCAACATAATCACGATCTTTTAAGCTAAATTGAGCTTGACCTGTTTGCGTTTCAACAAATGTTACTTTACCATTCGCAGCATTTGGCTCATTTCCGCTATCTTTAATACCTAATGTGAAATTACCGCTATCATCGCCTTTTACCACAATTTTGTCAGATTGTTGGTTAGCAAGATCGGTGTTGAGATCGAAATGACCGTTGCCTGATAGATTTTCATAAATAGTTAAAGTTTGAAAACCTTGACTATCATCTAACGTAACTTGGCTGTTATCTAATTTAAGATTAGATACACTATTATGTGTAACATCTCCACTTACTGGATCTTTAGCAATTGGAACAAACCAAGATGAAGAAGTTAGATTAATATCACTTTTAGATATTCCAGAACTATCAGCAAGAGTAATTATAGGGCCAGAAAGTTTAGAGTTATTTGCTACAATATTGACTTTATCATCAGCAATTATTCCATCTTCATCATCACTTGGTATCCCTACAGCTATAATCAGTGGGGCTTTTATAGTAGAGTTTTCTAAATTAATATCAAAATTTGCATATTGTTTGACTTTCCTACTTGTTGACCACCAAGAGCCAAAAATAGAATCTTCGGAAGATATACTAGAGTCTTTAGCAATAATAGAGGCTAGAGAACTTTGCTTTTCTGTAGCGTGAATAGATATAGTATGAGCTTCACCTGTTGATGCTAAAGAAACATTATCCAGGGTAAGTTTAGAAATACCACTTTCTCCTTCTGAGATTCGTATTGTATCTGATTAGAAATTTCCATCAGCTATATTCTTACGAGTGATTTTGCTGTTTTTAATCTCTACATCAGAATCTGAAATAGCTATAACATCGCCTTGAAAATCGCCAGAAAGAGTTAGATCTGAATCTTCAAGTCTTAGTTTGGAATTTCTGATATCTAATAAGGATTGCTGCCCTAAAGAGAAATTCGATGTTAATTCCTTACTTACAATGCACGATTTCAAATTGCCATTTTGCTCTTTTTCTATCAATAGAGGAAGCCCACAATCCTCAGTAAATCCTTGTGAAGCAGCTCCTAATAAAGCAATAGAAATAGCAGAAAGTTTAAAAATATGATATTTTTTTCATAATTTTCTCTCTAAGATTTTAAATACAAGCGGTTAATTTTCCCTAAAAATTTACAAATCAACGAAATAAGGCGAACACTGAGGTTCGCCTTATCAATTACAGTGCATAGCTAAATACTTTAACAACTTTTGTTACACCACCTACATTACGAGCTACTTCTGCGGCAGCATCAGCTTGAGCTTGGCTTACTTTGCCCATTAGGAAGACTTCGCCGTTTTCGGTGACCACTTTCACTTCGGTGGCTTTTACTTCGCCATTTACCAGCAGTTTGGATTTCACTTGGGTGGTAATCCAACTATCTTGTGTAATCTGTCCAAAACCGATTTTTTCGCCTTGTCGGATTTCATTATAAATTTCTGTTACCCCTTCCGCTCCTGCGGCTAAATTTTTGGCATTTTCTACTACGTCCATACTTGGTGCTTGCCCGATTAATAACACTTTTCCGTTGTAAGCGACTACATTAATGCGGGCTTCTTCTTTAATTTGCTCGTCTTTATTGATGTTGTAAGCCACTTTTTCTTCTAAAATTTCATCATCAACTTGTGTGCCTGTTGAGCGTGGATCTGTCGCCACTTTGGTTGCCACTGCCGCTGAAGTGACTACTGCGGTGGTAATACAGCCTTGTAAAGACAGAAAACCTAGAGTAAGCAAACCTGCTTTAAGTAGTTTTTTTGCTAAATGTGTCATAATCTCTCCCTACGAGAAAAGTAAATGGTCGATAAGTTCACAGAGTAAATTAGTATAAAAATGATGGCTTTCAATCACTCTCAACTCATTGGTTGAAGGGGCTGAAATTTCAATATCACTTTCATCTAACAATCCGAGTGTGTGGTCATTACTGCTACCCGTAAGTGCAATAATGTCTAAATCTAAATGTTGATTTTTCGCCGTATGAATAGCTTGCAATATACATTCTTCATTACCCACAGGCGAAAAAACAATAAAGAGATCACCTGCTTTTGCAACAGCTTGTAACTGTTTTTTATAAACGGAATCCAGCTCATTATCTTGTGCAAAAACGCCTGCTAATATGCCATTAAGTTGTAATTGCACCGCTGAAAAACTCGGTCTTGCCAGTTCATAGCGATGAATTAAGTGGCTAACCAATAGTGCCGCATTGCCGTAAGAACGCCCGTGTCCGCACACAATTACTTTATCACCACGCAATAAACACGCCACAATGCGGTTTGCAGCTTCACTTAATTTATTCGGTAATAATTCTGCTGCCGAAATTTGAGTTTGAATACTTTCGGTAAATCTATCTTGGATTTTATTTAACATCTTAATCTAACCTAAAAAGTTAGGAATCCATAATGGGGGTTGATTGCCCTCAAAAGCCACTACATCAAAACGGCAATTTGCGGTATCTAAACTTTGATTTTGCTTGAGTAGCCACATATTCGCCGCATTTTGCCACTTCTGTTGTTTTCGGTAATCAATGCTTTCAACGGCTGAACCATAGCGATTGCTTTTACGCTGGCGGACTTCCACAAAAACAGTGGTTTGCCCGTCTTGCATAATGAGATCTAGCTCTCCGCCTTTAAAATGTTGGTTAGCGGCAACAAAACGAAGCCCTTGCTGTTCTAAAAATGCTCGGGCTTTTTGTTCATAAATAGAGCCTTGTTGCCGTTTACTCACAACTTGGCTATTAATAAGCCTGTTGAATAGCCCCATTTTGATATTGCAACCAAGATAAACTGCGTTCGATATTACAATTTTGCCCTGCTTTTAATTCGCCTGTTAAGCCTGAAATTTTATAGCCCGGAATATGGCGGAACTCGTTAAATTTCGTTGCCAAAGACCACGCATCAGCCCCCATTGCATATAAACGCATCATTGAGAAATCACTATTGGCTAAATTTTCCGCTTTTTGATATTCGCTGGAGGTCATATCTGCCAATAATGGCACTTCGCTAAATTTCACACCTTCCATTGCAGTATAAAAATCAATGCCGTTATTTGGTGAATTGCTGCGAGATGAAGTATAAATTGCCAAGCGATCTTTTAAATTAGAAGTATCAATACCTTGTTTAATTTCCACCACTTGTTCCGCACCACCTAATACATACAAGCCAGCTTTAGTTACCCTTGCATTTTGAATAGAAGCCACTGAATCAAGCGGTTGGTTGTAGTAACGTACATCAGCATCAGTGCCACTTAGCTGACGCCAGCGTTTTGAAAAGGCTTCTGCCGAACGATGACCGAAATCATCTTGCGGAGCAGCTACAACAGCCACTCGATGACCATCACGGTACATTTTTTCTGCACCTGCTTGAGCTTCAGATTCTGGCGATAAACCGTAATAGCACACTTGAGCAATATTGCGAGCGTTTTCTGTTGCATTTAATGCTAATACGTTAATATTTTGAATTTCAGGGCTTAATAGCATTTCATCGACACGAGATTTCAGCAATGGCCCAACAATAATATTCGCCCCTTGTTGTTTTGCTTGGGCAATTAATGAATTTACATCAGATGAGCTTGTATCAAACGTCTGAACGAGCGTTAGGTCATCTGCTTTCGCATCATTAAAACCACGCTGAATAATATCGCCTAAAATTTGAGCATCGCCACTTAGTGGTAATAACAAGGCAACGCCATTTAATTGGGTTTGTTGGAAGTTATTCACACCTTGTAATTCTGTCGGCATAACCGCAACTGCACTGTGGCTCGGGTATTGATTTTTCCAGTTATTAATTGCCTGTGGCATTTGAGCAGGTGTAGTCACATTTTGGTTATAGAGATTAATTAACGCTAACCAACCTGCAAGCTCCATTTCGCCCGCTTCAGGCACTGTTTTTTCTAACATACCACGATTAGCATCACGCAAGGTTTGCCAAATAATATCGTTATTTTGTTGGCGTTCACGATTCATTTTAAAATAACTATTCAACTGCGATCTTGCACGCACGATGCCGATCGCATCATTTTGATTCGCTGCAATTCGGGCTTGGGTTTGAATATAACGTAAACGTTGGGCAGAACTTAATAATGGCTGTTGAATTGCTCTTAACTGACTGGTTGCTTGTTCGTTCTTACCTTGTAATGCTGCAAGCTGAGCAGATACTAACTCATACTCTAATTTCTGCACTTCATTCATTTCAGCGATTTGAATTTCGCTAAAGGTATTTTGTGCTTCGTATTCTTTGTTTTCATCAATTAATTTACGCACTGCAAGCAGCTGGTATGAAATTTTATCTTCTTTGGCTTTAGTTTGATCCGCTTTATTGATATAAAATTCTGAGCTTGAATAAGCCTCATCTTTAATAGATTCGGTGATAGGGTTTACTGATGTACAGGCAGAAATGAAGAGTGCGATAGCAGTAGGCACAAACGCCTTTTTCATCGTTGAATTTAAAATAGTTGCCATTGTATTTTCCTCGATAGAATATAATGTGCTAAATTTAATGTGAAATCTTACTTATCAAATGAGCTAAAAGCAAATGAAAAACAGACAAAATTCATCTGAAATCAATCCAGACTACGGAATTTTATATATTGTAGCCACTCCGATTGGCAATTTAGGCGATATTACCCAACGTGCATTAGATACCTTATCTTCTGTTGATTTAATTGCCGCTGAAGACACTCGCCACAGCGGATTATTGCTCAGCCATTACGGCATTAAAAAGCCGTTTTTTGCCTTACACGACCATAACGAACAACAGAAAGCGGTCGTTTTAGTGGAAAAATTAGCAAAAGGCGACAATATTGCGTTAATTTCAGATGCCGGCACGCCACTCATTAGCGACCCGGGTTTCCATCTTGTTCGACATTGTCGTCAAGCTGGTGTGAAAGTTGTTCCTATTCCCGGTGCTTGTGCGGCAATTACGGCATTATGTGCATCAGGCATTGCATCAGACCGTTTTTGCTTTGAAGGATTCTTGCCTGCCAAAACAAAAGCCCGTTGCGATAAATTAACCGAATTAGAAAATGAACCTCGCACGCTGATTTTTTATGAATCCACCCACCGTATTTTAGACACCCTTGCGGATATGCAAAAAATCTTTGGCAACGAGCGTTATGTGGTAATGGCTCGTGAAATTACCAAAACCTGGGAAACCATTTACGGTGAACAACTAGGTAATTTAATCAAATGGCTGAATGAGGATAGCAACCGCATTAAAGGCGAGATTGTGCTGATTGTGGAAGGAAAACAACAAAATCTCGAGGAAGCATTTTCCAGCCAAGCAATTACATTACTTAAACGCCTCTGCCAAGAACTGCCTTTGAAAAAAGCCGCCGCCATTGTGGCAGAAACTTTCGGCTATAAAAAGAATGCGTTGTATCAGTATGGGTTAGAACATTTTGAATAGATACAAGCGGTGGTTCTTTGCTAATTTTTTGCAAAAAACCACCGCTTGTTAGCTTATCTTGCGGTTTTGCGTAATAAGCCTCTGTAGGCGTAAGCCATTAGGGCAAACATCACGAGCAAATAAAGCGGCAGTAATTTAATACTTATCGCATTAGCTATTAACCCAAAAAGCGGTGGCATTAATAGTACACCAACATAAGCACTTGCCATTTGAATGCCGATAACAGATTGTGATTTGTCTTCGCCGAAGAAATCAGGTGTAGAGTGAATTAAGCACGGAAAAATCGGGGCACAGCCAAGTCCGATGATAATCAAACTAGCAAGGGTAACATATTTTCCGAAAGGCAAACAAAGCATTGCAATGCCGAGCAAAATCAAGCCTAAGCCCAGTTTAATCATCTGATGATTGTTCAATTTTAATGTTAGAAATCCGCTAATGCCTCGCCCAACCGTAATGCCAATAAAAAAGATACTACCAAATGCAGCCGCTTGCTCTAAGCCGACACCTTTTACCATTACAAAATAGCTACTCGCCCAAAGCCCAGCGGTTTGCTCTACGCCACAATAACCGATAAAGGCTAAAATGCCGTACTTCACGCCCGGAATGTTAATCGCTTCTTTTAGCCTGACAGGTTTTGCGGATTCATTCATTTCTGCTGTGGTTTTCTTGCGAGATTTCCAGAAAGGCAGAGAGCAAAACAGGATTATCGTTAGCCCGATTTGTAGTAGAGAAATCGTGTAATAGCCACCTTCCCAGCCTCTGCCTTGCAATAAAGCGATACCTAAAATATGCGGCCCAATAGATGCCCCAACGCCCCACATACAATGTAGCCAATTCATATGTCGGCTAGCGTAATAGACTGCCACATAGTTATTTAATGCAGCATCAACCGCTCCTGCTCCTAAGCCGTAAGGAATTGCCCACAAGCACAAAATCCAGAAAGAATCACTAATGGAGAAGCCCCACAAGGCGAGAGCCGTTAAAGCCACGCTGATGACCATCACCTTGCCTGTGCCGAGATGGTAGGTCAGCTTATCTGACATCAAACTTGAGGTAATGGTCCCAATCGACATAATCATTGAAACGACACCTGCATAAGAGAGCGGCACAGCAAGCTCTTGGTGCATAGAAGGCCACGCCGAGCCTAAAATAGCATCGGGCAAGCCTAAACTAATAAAACAGAGATAAATAATCGCAAGGAGGAGGTTTGTCATAGTCTTTACAAGCGGTTACAAAAAGCATCGCTTTTTGAACGTTGGCTCAGCCAACGGCAGCGAAGCTGTGAACAATCCTTACAAGGATTGTGAATAATTTTTACTAAAAATTTTGCAAAAAAGTGGCTTAAGGATCGCCCTAAGCCACTTTTATCTTATTTTACTTCATCTAAATATGCTTTATTTGCACGTTCAAAGGTGTCTTGCACTTCTCTGCTTGGAGCTGGCGTAATTAGCGATACCACAATAATCATTACCATTGCAGCAATAAAGCCCGGGATCATCGAATAAACTTCAGGCAAGGCAAACTTAAGTGTTATATCTGCCCAGAAGTGAACGATTAACGCTCCCGTTAGCATTCCTGCAATTGCCCCGAAGCCGTTCATACGTTTCCAGAAAAGGGAAAGTAGCACTACAGGCCCGAACGCTGAACCAAAGCCGGCCCACGCATTTCTTACTAAACCGAATACTTTGCTGTTCGGATCTTGGGCGATATAAATGGCTAGAGCAGCTACCGCAAGCACCATTAAACGGCTTAGCCAAACTAATTCTTTATCCGCTGCGTTAGGACGTAAAATGCCTTTATATAAATCTTCTGTAACCGCACTTGAACAAATCAGTAATTGAGCTGAAAGTGTACTCATTACCGCAGCAAGAATGGCTGATAATAAAATCCCTGCCACCCAAGGGTTAAAGAGTAATTTTGCTAATTCAATGAAAATTTGCTCTGGGTTTTGGCTCACATTTCCTGCTTGCTCTGGATTACCGAAGAAATAAGCCATACCAAAATAGCCAATGCCAATCGCCCCAACTAAGCAAATAATCATCCACGTCATACTAATACGGCGAGCTTTTTCGAGCGATTTCACACTTTCCGCTGCCATAAAACGCACCACAATGTGTGGCTGCCCAAAGTAGCCTAATCCCCACGCCATCAAGCTAATAACGGCCAAAATGCTCGTGCCGGTAAAAATATCGTTATAATCTTTTTGTGCCATTTCGCCTGCACGATCGATTAAGGCTTGCATTTCATCAAAACCACCTAAGTTATACATTACAAACAGAGGCGTTAAAATTAAGGCAAAAACCATTAATGAGGCTTGGATGGTATCCGTCCAGCTTACTGCTAAAAATCCACCAATAAAGGTGTAAAGAATAGTTGCTACTGCCCCATACCAAATTGCTTGGTGGTAAGGTAAACCAAAGAGGTTTTCAAACACTCTCGCACCGGCTACTACGCCTGATGCACAGTAAATTGCAAAAAAGAGTAAAAAAATGACCGCTGATAAAATCTTAATTAATTTTGTTTTATCACCAAAGCGGTTGTGGAAGTATTCGGGTAAGGTTAAAGCATCGCCGCTGTGTTCGGTGTGCGAACGTAATCTGCCTGCTACTAATTTCCAGTTCAGATAAGCTCCAATAGTTAAACCAATGGCAATCCAGCCTTCAATTAAACCACCGGCATAAACTGCTCCGGGTAATCCCATCAGCAGCCAGCCCGACATATCTGAAGCCCCCGCCGATAATGCCGTTACAAAACTGCCTAAACGGCGACCACCTAAAATATAGTCTGAGAGATTATTTGTGACACGATAAGCAATAAATCCAATTGCTATCATTCCTAAGATATAAACAACAAACATTATTGTTTTTGGGTCAAAACCAAACATTAATGAACCTCAAAATTGTATAAAATATCATTTCTAATCTAAAGGCTGCAAGATTACCTGAAATAATCAAAATGGCAATACCAAATTATCGTCCACCCAGCTCGGCTGAAATTTTTTCTGCTGTATCTTGAATAGCTGGCAGTAAATTTTCTCGCCCTAATTGGTTTAAACGAGCGGTTGAAAGTGAGACCGAAACCGCATAGTACACTTTCTGTTGATGGTCAAAAATCGGGCAAGCGACACAAGAAACGCCTAATTCGTTTTCTTCTGCATCCATCGCAAAGCCTTGTTTGCGAATGGTTTCCAGCTCTTTCTTCATTCCATCAATCGTGGTAATGGTATTTACTGTCAGTTTTTGAATTATAGAGGATTTTGCTTGCCAATATTGAGGGATATACTCTTCGGAATCATAAGCCAAGAAAAGTTTTCCCATACCAGAACAATAAAGTTGCATTTGCTGCCCGATATAAGCTCTGGTACGCATCATTCCTGTAGTAGCTTCTAATTTATTAATGAGGATTGCGTGATCTTTCTCTCGCATCGCAAAATTAACGGTTTCACCTAATTTTAAGTTCAACGTCTCTAAATGCGGTGCGGCGATGTGTAAGATGTTAATAGAGCTTAAAGCCCGTTGCCCAATTGCCAAACATTTCGTGGTTAAGCGGTAGCTACCTGCGGTGGGTGCAGGGCGAATATACCCTTCTTGCTGTAAGCCTTGTAATAAACGATGCACCGTGCTTTTATTCAAGCCCGAAAGCTCCGCTAAGTGAGCTAACGGACAGCCATTTGGGAATTTTGCCAATAACTCTAAAAGCGTTAAGCCTCTAATTAAACTTTGGTTTCCTGCGGATTCTTTCTTTTCACTCATTTTGATGCTCCCAAAATAATATGATTTAACGGCATATCCCAACTTTCAATCGGTAATTGTTCGACTTGCTGACATTCGTGAGCTAATCCCACGCTAATAATATGCGGTGCTTGAGCAAGGGTTCTATCATAAAAACCGCCACCCATTCCCAGCCGATTACCTGCTTTATCGCACGCCACTAATGGTGTAAAAATCATCTCTAATTCTTGCAATGGAATGATATTTCTGACATCTAGCACTGGTTCTTGAATGCCCAAGCGGTTAAATTTTAAAGGCGTTTTGCAATGGTAATTTACAAACAATAATTGACCGCTTGTAAAAGGGTGGAGGATAGGTAAATAGAGTTTTTTGCCTTGTTCAAGCAAGGTATTCATTAAAGGTAGCGGAGAAATTTCACCGTTGAAAGGCAAATAAAAGGCAATATGTGAGGCTTGGTAAGATTCGATAAGAGAAATTGCGTGTGGAATAATTGAATGAGAAGAGTGAACTTGCTGGCTTGCACTTAAACTGAGGCGTTTAGCCCGCATTGATTGCCGTAGCTGATGACGAAAAAAGATTAATGAATTATCCATAATAAGTACCCGAAGTGCCGCTACCAGTAATGGTCCTTGAACCAGTCGGTTCAAGGGAGTCAAACTTAACCGTTTTTAGGCTTCTTGCTCTTAAGTTTTAGCTTAAGGCAAGCTTGCTCACCAACAATTAGATGTCCAACTCAAAGTTTCAAATTATCGGCTCAGGGACGTAACCAATAACGCACACCCCAGGCAAGATTTATAGTAGCGGAATTTAATGATTTTTCCTAGTCTTTAATCAAATAAATTGCAAATTTTCGATTTCATAGCTCTATTCCTAATCACTTAGCTTAAAAATCAGCTATTTGATTGCAATTTACCTAACGAATTGTCTAACTGCTCAATACAGGCAACTAATACATTCTTATTTTCTGCATTTTGGCGTTGAGCCTGCTCTAATTCATAATTTAAATTCAGTGCTACAATCGCTAGCACCTTTTCAAGTTGAATAATGCCGGACTGCTCTTTCAATACCGCTACACGTTCTTCCAAACGCTGTGCTGATGCCAATAAATTTTCTTGTTGTTCGACAGGACATTGTAAGCGTAATACCTGCCCGAAAATCTGTAGTTCGATATTATTTACCGACATAAATACGAAATCCTCACTTTATCGCAAAATTTTTGCTATATTATGCCATTCTTTAGCAAAATCACAATAATGCAATTATGGCTATAACAACTTCTCAAGAATTTAAACAACTCATCACACAATTACAAATTGAAGACACTCCTGCGGAGTTTCACGGCTTCTTATGCGGATTGATTGCAGGTGGTATTCAAGATGATTCGTGGAAAACCTTAACCTACCAATTTACCAATGACGGACACGTATTTTCAGTTGAGCCGTTAAAACAACTCACCGAATTTTATCAACAACTTACTAAAAGTTTTTCTCAAGCCAATACGCTATTTAGCCTATGGCTACCTGAAAGCGAAGAAGATGGCTTTGCTCTGGCTGATGGTATTTCTGAATGGACAAACAACTTCTTACTCGGTTTAGGCGTTGCTCAACCTAAACTTCAACAAGAAACTGATGAAGTAGGCGAGGCTATTGATGATTTAGATGAAATCGCAAAATTAGGGTACAATGAGGACGATAACAACGAAGAACTGCTTGAAGCAGGCGAAGAAGTGTTGGAATACTTACGAGTGTTAGCCCTATTCTTACATAGCCATTTTGCTTTGGGCGTGCCTAAAACAGAAGAAAAGCCACAATTACATTAATTAAATTAATAAATACAAGCGGTCAAATTTCATCTATATTTTACAAACTTTTCAATAAAAACGACCGTTTCATAATCAAAGGAAAAACCAATGTCTGAATTAAAAAACGATCGCTATTTAAAAGCTCTTTTGCGTGAACCTGTGGATATGACCCCCGTTTGGATGATGCGTCAAGCAGGGCGTTATTTACCTGAATATAAAGCTACCCGTGCCGAAGCGGGCGATTTTATGTCGCTCTGCCGTAATGCAGATTTAGCTTGCGAAGTGACTTTGCAACCTTTGCGCCGCTATGAATTAGATGCTGCTATTCTTTTTTCCGATATTCTCACCATTCCAGATGCAATGGGCTTAGGTTTAAGTTTTGGTGCAGGCGAAGGCCCGAAATTTGCTCGCCCTGTACAATCACTTGCTGATGTAAATAATCTCCCAATTCCAGATCCTGAAGGCGAATTACAATATGTGATGAACGCTGTGCGTACCATTCGCCGTGAATTAAAAGGCGAAGTGCCGTTAATTGGCTTCTCTGGTAGCCCTTGGACATTAGCAACCTATATGGTTGAAGGCGGCTCAAGTAAAGCATTTACCAAAATTAAAAAAATGCTTTACGCTGATCCAAACATTCTGCACAAATTACTCGATAAATTAGCCGATAGCGTAATTTTATATTTAAACGCCCAAATCAAAGCCGGAGCTCAATCAGTAATGGTTTTCGACACTTGGGGCGGTGTATTAGCACACAATGATTATAAAGAGTTCTCTTTACGTTATATGCACAAAATTGTTGATGGATTAATTCGTGAAAATGAAGGTCGTAAAGTGCCAGTTACCCTCTTTACCAAAGGCGGCGGTTTATGGCTAGAAGCGATTGCTGAAACAGGCTGTGATGCTATTGGTTTAGATTGGACTGTCGATATTGCCGACGCACGTAAACGTGTCGGCGATAAGGTAGCCCTTCAAGGCAATATGGATCCTAGTGTGCTTTATGCACCCCCTGAACGTATCGAACAAGAAGTGAAAAACATTCTTGCCGGTTTTGGAAATGGTAGCGGACACGTCTTTAACTTAGGACACGGCATTCACTTAGACGTACCAGTCGGAAGTCCGAAAGTGTTTGTTGATGCAATTCATCACTACTCAAAACCCTATCATAAATAACTCAAACAAGCGGTCAAAAAAGTGTAAAAATTTGCAATAAAATGGTCGCTTGTATGGAGAGAAAATAAAATGAGAAACCCGATTCATAAACGTATGGAACGCTTCGAGCCTTGGCAGAACGTAACCTTTATGGCTTGTTTATGCGAAAGAATGTACCCGAACTATCAACTTTTCTGCGAAGTTACTGAACAGCCCGAAAAAGCCAGAATATTCCAAAATATTTTAAATTTGGTATGGGAATATTTAACCGTAAAAGGGGCAAAAATTAATTTCGACAATCAGCTGGAAAAATTAGAAGAAATTATCCCTGATGTGAACGAATATGAGTTTTTTGGTGTCTTACCTGCACAGGAAGCTTGCGAAGCACTTTCGGAATTACTGCATAGTATTATTGCAGGAGCAACGTTAGAGCAAGCAATTCGTATCAGCCAAATTTCATTAGGCACAGTAGCAAGCTATTTGGAAATGCAACAAGACAAAGAACTCAACGAGCAAGAGTTAAAAAATTCAGAGGAAATTCAAGAAGAGTTAGATGTGCAATGGCAAATCTATAGATTGCTTAACGAGTGTGAAAACCGTGATCTAGATCTCATTTTTGAGCTAAAAGACGAAATCAGAAGCAGTGGCATTAGCAACATTGGGTTAAATATTAATCAATAACATAAATATTTACAAAATCTTGCATAATAATACTTTGACAAATCTCAACTTTGAATTAAGCTATGGCAAGGTTTCAATAACTTTTCAGGCGTTTTACGTCATTTATTCAAAACACTATCTTAGAGGATAAAACTATGAACAAAACTGAGTTAATCGATGCTATCGCAGCAGGTGCAAACTTAACTAAGAAAGATGCTAAAGCAGCATTAGAAGCAACTCTTGATGCAATCTCTGCAAGCTTAAAAGCAGGCGATCCTGTTCAATTAATCGGCTTCGGTACATTTAAAGTAAATGAGCGTAAAGCACGCACTGGTCGTAATCCAAAAACTGGTGAAGAGATCAAAATCGCAGCAGCTAAAGTACCTGCATTCGTTTCAGGTAAAGCATTAAAAGACTTAGTAAAATAATTCTTTTTAACGATCCGAAAGAAAGCCTAGATAATATATCTAGGCTTTTTTATTAAACAGAGAATGGATATTGAATAGATGGGTGGTATTCATAACCTTCCACTTTAAAATCATCTAAAGTTACCCAAGTTTCTAAATCTTCAAGTGATTTGATATCAGGATTAATAATTAATTTCGGTGCATTTAACGGCTCACGTTTTAGTTGCACATCACGCATTATCTCAAGTTGATCTTCATAAATATGAGCGTTTACAATTTTATGGAAAGCCTTCCCTGCTTTATGCCCTGTAATTTGTGCCATTAACGCAAGGAAAGTGTAACATTGGATCATATTCCAGTTTAAGCCAAGAGGAACATCTGCCGAACGCTGAGTGCTATTGAGATAAAGTGTACCATCAAGCAATGAAAAGTGGTGGCTGTGGAGACAAGGGCGTAAGCAACCCATATGAAATGCACCTGGGTGATAGAAAGTATAAATTTCGCCCCGATTATCCACGCCTTTTTTCAAATCATCGACGATTTGACGAAGTAAATCCACAGAGCCACCATCAGGTTTTGGGAAATTACGCCCAACTGCTCCATAAACTAAGCCCATATCATCTTCACCCTTACGGTAAGGATTAGCAAGCCAAGCAGCATTTTCGTTTGCATTTGCGTCCCACGATTTCGTGCCTAGTTTTCTAAAATCAGCGGCATTGTCATAGCCTCGAATATAGCCAAGAAGCTCTGCGATCGCGGCTTTCCAATAACTGCGACGAGTAGTCACTAATGGTAATTTGCCTTTCTCAACATCATAGATTAAATCTGCATTAATCACCGTAAGACAACGCTTACCTGTGCGTTCATTCGCTACCCATTTTCCTTCATTTACGATACGATGGCATAAATCTAAATACTGTTTCATATTGACCCTCATAAAATTTTTAAGTAATTTTGCCATTTATTCGGTAAAATAGCTAAAACTTTATGACAAACACAATAAGGAGTTATAAATATGAAAAAAGCAATTAAATCTATTTTAATGATTACCGTAGTGGCATTTTTAGCTGCTTGTTCATCAAATAAAGGTGGTTGGACGCGCTTAAATGAAGCAGAAGTAGATCAAAAGTCTTATGCAATTGCTTATGGTGCAACCGCTCAAACCTATAAAGATAGAGTAAACGAAACTTATGATATTAATTCATTTATGAATGGCGTAAATGATTGGTATACCAAAAAAGTTTCCTTACCTGTTGAACAAATTCGTGCAATGACGATAAACAGAATGCTAGATCATAATGTTTATGCTTATTATAGTGGGGTGCTTTATGCTGCAGATTTACAAGGTAATTTCAACCATTTAGATCCAAACTGCTGGGATTTAGTACAATCAACAAGTATGACGCAAGGTATTCACGATGCAATGCTAGATTTACAAAAAAATGAAGTGCGCAGCGATGACTACATTAAAAATGGTGTTGAGCAAATTTTGCATCTTTGTGTAAAAACTATTGCAGAAGATGAAAACAAAGAGAAACTTCAAAGTAAGAAAAAATAGGATTTAAACTACAAGCGGTAAGATTTTCAGAAAATTTTACCGCTCTATTTTTTTATAAGATTATGAAATGTTTAATATTTATCCGCTAAAACTTAAAAAATCATCGTTTTGCTTATTACATAGGCAAACACACTAGAATTTAACTTTTTCAGGAAAAAGAATTTGACATCTTTTTAAATTCTAGTAATATGTCGCCCACAGACACAGTGAGTGGTGAGATGGCCGAGCAGGCTGAAGGCGCTCCCCTGCTAAGGGAGTATAGGGTTAAAAAGCTCTATCGAGGGTTCGAATCCCTCTCTCACCGCCATTTACTTTATCACGCACCCGTAGCTCAGCTGGATAGAGTACTCGGCTACGAACCGAGCGGTCAGAGGTTCGAATCCTCTCGGGTGCGCCATTCTATTTCCACTCTAAAATAAAATGGTCGCTGATAAACTAAATTCTCACAATCTTCAAATACGCACCCGTAGCTCAGCTGGATAGAGTACTCGGCTACGAACCGAGCGGTCAGAGGTTCGAATCCTCTCGGGTGCGCCATTTCATTTAAATTCTTTCTTTTTCTCCGTTCTATTACTAAATTAATTAAACTATTATTCCGTTAAGCTATAATTTCAGCTAGACTTAGCTCTTAGTTGAATAAATGAGGATTTTAAATTGAAAGGATTAATTGCTCGCCTTTTTATCGCAATAGCTCTCTTGCTTTGGGCTTGGGATATGATTTTCCCTTGGCAAAAAATTATTCATTCAGAAGCTAATCACTACACGCAAATTCAACAAAGTAAAAACTTGAAAGTGGGAATGATCAACCACCCTCTTTCCTATTTTGTCGGCCCTGAAGGTAAAAGTGGGATTGAATATGATTTAGCAACAGCCTTCGCACAATATCTAAAGGTTAATCTTGAAGTAAAAAGTTACGATAGTAGTGAAAAATTATTTGAAGCATTAAAAAATAATGAGATTGATATTGCAGCCGCAGGTTTACTCTATCATCCAGAATTAAATGAAGCCTTCCAAATCGGACCATCGTATTACTCTGCTTCTTGGCAAGTGGTTTATAAGAAAGGCACTACAAGACCATATCGACTCTCAGATTTACAAGAAAATGTCATTATTCCAAATGGCTCTGCAGTTATTCCGATACTTAATCAGCTCAAGCAAGAAAATCCTCAATTAAAGTGGCAAATTTCAGATAAATTTACTCAAGAAGAGCTGTTATTAAAAGTCGCTCAAGGCGAAATTCCACATACTATAGCGATGTCAGTTGATATTTCTTCCGTACAGCATATTAACCCTAATCTCGCAGTAGGCTTTGATTTGACAGATGAAAATCCTGTATTATGGTATTTAGCAAATAGTTCTTACAGCGAATTACAAGCTGCTTTATTAGATTTTATGTCCGATTCTGTAGAGAATGGGCTTATTTCACGCATTGAGGAGAAATATTTTAATCATTTGGAAAAATTTGATTATGTTGATATTCAGAGCTATTTAAGAGCAATTAAAGCCATTTTGCCTAAATATGAACTACTTTTTAGGACCCATAAAGGCGATTTAGAATGGCAAATGCTAGCGGCTATTGCTTACCAAGAATCTCATTGGGATCCCAATGCAACCTCGCCAACGGGTGTGCGTGGTATTATGATGCTAACAAAAGATACCGCTGATAGAATGAAAATTTCAGATAGAACTAACCCTGCTCAGAGTATAAAAGCAGGTTCCGAATATCTGCATATGTTGATGAGACAGATGCCAGAAACTATTCCACAAGAAGATAGAATTTGGTATAGCTTAGCTGCTTATAATATGGGATTAGGGCATTTATTAGATGTACGTCGATTAACCAAACAATTAGGCGGTGATCCGGATAATTGGTTAGATGTGAAAAAAAATCTGCCACTACTCGCCGAAAAACGCTATTATACTAATCTGAAATATGGCTATGCGAGAGGCTATGAGGCATTACAATATGTTGAAAACATCCGCCGTTATTATGGTAGTATCATCAATTATCAACGCATTGAAGAACAGAAAAAGCTAGAGCAAGAACAAAAAAATTTATCTGATAGTCATATAAAACAGGAGGATAGGACTGATGAGAAGACTGAAGAAAAAGAAAAGCCTACCAACGAGGAAGCTACGCCTACGCCAGATCAAACAAATTAAGGACAGAAAAAGGCTCGTTGCTTCACGCAGAAAAGCATTTATGCAAATGCAGCAAGAAGCATAATACACTTCCCTTTTGAGTTACAGCTTGAAAGGGATTTTTTATTTATAAAATTGATTAATAAGAAAAGTGGTGGGCGATACCGGTCTCGAACCAGTGACCCCCTCCTTGTAAGGGAGGTGCTCTCCCAACTGAGCTAATCGCCCTTCAGATACGAATAATCGTAGTTTGAAGTTTATGATTTTAGTCTTAAGTGGTGGGCGATACCGGTCTCGAACCAGTGACCCCCTCCTTGTAAGGGAGGTGCTCTCCCAACTGAGCTAATCGCCCACTTTAAACAAAAATTATTGTTTATGTAAGACTTCAAATCAAAGGGAATTTGAAAACAGAACACTTAAAGTTGAAGTGGTGGGCGATACCGGTCTCGAACCAGTGACCCCCTCCTTGTAAGGGAGGTGCTCTCCCAACTGAGCTAATCGCCCATTTTCAAATAACTAGATTGTTACAACAACAGAACACTTAAAGTTGAAGTGGTGGGCGATACCGGTCTCGAACCAGTGACCCCCTCCTTGTAAGGGAGGTGCTCTCCCAACTGAGCTAATCGCCCGCTGTTGTGGAAGTGAATTATAGAGATTTTTACTCTTTCGTCAAACCCTTTTTACGCTTTTCGCCCTGTTTGCTGATTTTTTACTCCAGAAATGTAACTTTTTACTATTATTCGCCCTCAAGCGTAGTAAAATAGGCAAGTTTTTCTTAAAATTTTACAAATAATAATTAGGCAATACAAAATGAAAATTGAAACTCTTTTCCCTTTAGATCCAAATGTAAAAGTTCGTACTCGTTTTGCACCAAGTCCAACAGGTTATTTACACGTTGGAGGTGCTCGTACCGCACTTTATTCTTGGTTATATGCAAAACATCATAATGGCGAATTTGTACTACGCATCGAAGATACCGATTTGGAACGTTCAACCCCAGAAGCAACGGCAGCTATTCTTGAAGGTATGGAATGGCTTGGCTTAGCGTGGGAGCACGGTCCTTATTTCCAAACAAAACGATTTGACCGCTACAACCAAGTGATCGACCAGATGATTGAAGCAGGTACGGCATATCGCTGCTACTGCTCAAAAGAGCGTTTGGAAGAATTACGCAATACGCAAGAGGCAAACAAAGAGAAACCTCGCTATGACCGCCACTGTTTAGGCGATCATCCCCATTCGGTAGATGCACCACACGTTGTGCGTTTTAAAAATCCTCAAGAAGGCTCTGTGGTATTTGATGATGCGGTGCGTGGTCGTATCGAAATCAGCAACAGTGAATTAGATGACTTAATTATCCGCCGTACTGATGGTTCTCCAACTTATAACTTCTGTGTGGTTGTTGATGACTGGGATATGGGTATTACCCACGTTGTTCGTGGTGAAGATCATATCAATAACACCCCTCGCCAAATTAATATTTTAAAAGCGCTTGGAGCTCCTGTACCAACTTATGCTCACGTTTCAATGATCAACGGAGATGATGGTCAAAAATTATCCAAACGCCACGGTGCAGTGAGTGTAATGCAGTATCGTGATGACGGCTACCTACCAGAAGCCTTAATTAACTATCTTGTGCGTTTGGGCTGGGGGCACGGCGATCAAGAAATCTTCTCACGTCAAGAGATGATTGAGCTTTTCGATATTCATTCTGTAAGCAAATCGGCAAGTGCATTCAATACCGAAAAATTGCAGTGGCTGAACCAGCACTATATTCGCAGTCTTGACCCAAGTTATGTGGCAAAACATCTTGAATGGCATATGCAAGCTCAAGGCATTGATTTCACAAGCGGTCCAAAATTGGAAGAAATTATCCCTGTACTGGGCGAGCGTTGTAAAACCTTAAAAGAGCTTGCCGAAAGCAGCCGTTATTTCTATGAACAGTTTGAGACGTATGACGAAAAAGCCACCGCTAAAAACTTCAAAGCGGAAGCGGTTGCTCCACTTGGAAAATTATTGGAAAAATTGACCGCTTGTAATGATTGGACGGTTGAGAATATTCACGAAGCGATGAACCAAACAGCGGCTGAACTTGAAATTGGTATGGGTAAAGTAGGTATGCCATTCCGTTTAGCGGTAACAGGAAGCGGGCAATCGCCTTCTATGGATATTACAGCTAAATTAGTGGGTAAAGAGAAAACATTAACCCGCCTTGAAAAAGCAATCCACTTTATTCAAACGAATAGTTAGTTTTTAATCAATCAGCTTTATCATTACCTAAAGCCATTGACATCTTCAAGCGGAAAGCATATTATTCCGCCCATATCGGGGGTATAGCTCAGTTGGGAGAGCGCTTGCATGGCATGCAAGAGGTCATCGGTTCGATCCCGTTTACCTCCACCAAATTAATAAATTCAGTTAAATTCATTTGAACTGAAACCCATTTAGAAGCCTTGATTTTCAAGGCTTTTTTTATTTCTAATGCGTTTATTTGCGTTCGTTTGTATTCATTTGATTTTGTAAAATAGTACCCAAAACAGTACCCAAGCGATATAATGCCTAAAATTTTGGGTACTTTTAGAGAAATTGGGAACTATGGCAAGAGCAAGTAACAAGCTAACAAATACGCAAGTGGAACGCCTCAAATATAGCGAAAACGGCAAGAATGAATACACAGACGGGGGCGGGCTATTTTTACAGCTTTATCCCTCCGGTGTAAAAGTATGGCGTTTTCGTTACAACCACCCACAAACCAAGAAACGAACAAAGCACACCATCGGCAACTATCCGGCGGTTAGCATTGCACAAGCTCGAATGAAACGAGATGAAATCAACGCTTTACTTGCTCAAAAGATAGATCCGCAAATCCACTTCCAACAGCTGGAAAAAGAACAAGAACTATCTAATGCCAATACGTTTCAAGCGGTGGCTGAGAGGTGGAAAGCGAAGAAGCAAGGCGAGATAGAGACCAAAACTATTGAAAAATACTGGGGAAGTATTGAGCTTCATTTATTGCCAGTTATTGGAAAGTACCCAATTAATGAAATAGTACCCACGCTTGTTAGTATTCCACTGCAAGAAGTTGAAGCTAGGGGGAATTACGATATGGCTAATCGTTTAGCTAGTTATGTCAATAGTATTCTTGATTTTGCAGTAAATGGCGGGCTAATCCCCTTTAATCCTTGCGTGAAGGTGGGAAAAAATCTTAAAAAGGTAAAAAAACAGAACAATCCGCACGTTAAGACAGAAGAAATACCGCAATTACTCCAAGCGATAGAAAGTGCTAGGCTTCAGCTAAATACTAAAGCCTTAATTCATTTTCAGCTTTTAACAATGGTTAGACCAAACGAAGCAACGGAAGCCGAATGGGTAGAAATTGATTTAGATAAAAAGCTATGGACTATTCCAGCTGAGCGAATGAAAGCCCGAGAAACGCATATAGTGCCACTTTCTACGCAAGCGGTAAGACTACTAGAACAGATGAAAGCCATTTCCGGACGGTTTAAATATGTATTTACCAAGCGAGGGAATTACCACGCTCCAATGTCTATAGCAAGCATAAATGTTGCACTAAAAAGAATGGGCTATAAAGATCGCCAAACCGCCCACGGCTTACGAGGGCTTGCCCGCACCTATTTAGCCGAACAAAGCATTACGCTTGAACACGCAGAAGCCTGTTTAGCTCACAAGACTGGCGGAAACGTCAGCCTTGCTTACAACCATTCAACCTATTTAGAGCAACGTAAAGCCATAATGCAATTATGAGGCGATTTTATAGAACGCTCTACTCCTTAAAGCCTTTCCTAGCCTAGCTTTTGCTAGGCTTTTTTTGTCCCAAAGCCTCACCCCTCCAAAATTTTTAGCAATTTGTTGAAAAAACTTTCCCTAAACTCTATTTATATTTTCTATCTTATTGATTTAAAAGAGAAAAAGAGTAAAAAACACTAGGGAAAGTTTTAGGGAATGTTAGGGAAAGTGTTCCACTTATGGCGGAACATTCAAATCAAGCCTTATATTGCCTAAATTGCTCAATAAATCAGCAAACAAATCATAATAAATTACTTAAATATAACTTTCTTGTATAAAAAATCAGTGCCTTTAAAGAACTTAAGTTTGAAACTGTTTAAGCATACAGGGGATAAGCCCCAAAAATTTAAACGCACTGAAACGCATTTAAACGGTATTTAAACGGTATGATTTTTTGGGCCCAATTTTAGAGTTTCTTCGTTTTTATGGTTTTTCTTAGTTTTTATGGTTTTTTCGCAACAAATAGCGACAAAATGAGCGTATTTACAAACATTTTTGGATTGTGTAATTTAAAAAACACAAGCCAACCCATAGGAGTGAATAGCAATGCTTACAGATGAACTAAACACCATCGAAAAATACTACACCGTTAAAGAACTTACCGCCCTGTTAGGCTTTTCCCGTAGCCGTTTAGATGTATTAGCCCGAAAAGGGATTATCAAAAAGACCAAAGCTGGGCGGACAACCCTTTACGCAGGCAGTGAAATCAAGCGTTATTTACAGGAATGTGCCAATGAGCCAAAAATTTAACTTTACAAGCGGTCAGAAATCCGCTATTTTTTGCGACGCACAAGCAAAATCTTGTGCCGAGCCTGAGAACTCGAATAATCAAACTTTGGCGGACAGTAGCACGCCTTTTAACCGTGCTTTTTTTGTTCGTAGCACACGCACACCTAAAGAACGCCTAGAAACCCTTAGAGGTTCGGAGCGTCATTCTATGGTAGCGTGTAATGGGAAAGGTTCGCCCTTTGCTGTGTTCCAAAGTTCGCAGTTTCTCAGCCCGTTACACGTTACCGCCCAAACCCTGAGAAGTTTAGCGGTAGCCCCTCAAAAATTAACTTTGGAGCTATCAGCAATGATCTACAAATTCCTAACTCTTACTGGCACCAAACGCCTGAAAATTACCGTACAGGCTAACAGCAAAGCCGAAGCCTTGAACCGTGTTCAATTCTGCAATAAACCGCTTTTAATTGCCCGTTTGCAAAATTAATTTGCAAAAAATCCGCAAAATCTAACCGCTTGCGAGGGGGTAACTTATGCGTAAAGAATTAACAATTGCCCTATCCAATCATATTAAAAACCGTTGCGAGCAATACGGCGATAATTTGGAAAAATTAAGGGATATTTATATTCTGAATTTAATTCAGCACAATATAATCAACTTGAAGCCTTAGATACGCTACAAGAATTATTATTTGATTATGCTATTTCAGATGATAATGGCAAAGAAAATATATTATCTGCCCGCCAAATATTAGGCATTTGTTTTTTAATGCAAAATTGTATTGATATTTTAAGCACCTCCAAAAATGCAAAAGAGAATTTAGAAAGCCCTATTCTTAAATTATTAAAACAGGGGGCAGAATGAAATTAATAAATGCCCCTTATTTAAAACAGCAAAATATTAATGAGCCGTTAGATGAATTAATTATCTTGGCAGGCAATCAAGCGTGGGAAGCCTACGGCAAAGAGGGCAATAGCACGGCGTGGAAATTATTATGCGAAATGCTCAAAGCAGATAGCAAAAATCCGCCCATAATTTTATGGCGAAAAACAGCTAGAAGAATTGCACAGCCTACGCATAGCCCCTGAAAATCGCAAAGTGATTAGTATTTATCAGTTTGGCGGATTAAGCGAGCCCCATAAAACCGCCATTTGTGCGAACCTTGCAAAGCACACGCAAGCGGAAACCGTGCTATTTTACGACAATATAGGGCAAACGCTGGAAAACGCAAGCGATTACATCAAACGCACCCGAGCAGGGGAAACAATAGCGGAAACGGTGGCGGAGGAAACCCGAAAACGCCAACCTTTAGCCCTTGATTTAAGTGATAAAAGCCTCAATACGCTTGATATTGTAGAAGCGTTTTTAGAATGGCAAGAACAACCGCTTAGACGTGATACATTAAGGCGAGAAACCTACAGATTACAAGACGGCAAAGCGTGGATAAGCCTAAATGAAGAAGAATTTAGGCGGGAAATTGCTAATTTTCTAAAATCCGCAAATGATCGCAATTACTCGCCGCATAAAATCAGCAAAATAGCCGATTTAGCCATTTTAGAAATAGAACGCTTACCGCCTGAAAATCCGGATTTAATCGGCTTTCAGAATGGCGTGCTTAATAAGAAAACCGGGCAATTTTTACCGCATAGCCCTACGCATTTTTTGCGAGCATTAGAGGATTTTTCGCTGAATACCGAAAGCCAAGATACACCTTATTTTGATGATTGGTTAGCGTTTGTATCAAGCGACAGTACAGAACGCAGAAATGCCATTTTAGCAGGGCTTTATATGGTATTGACTAACCGCTATCAGTGGGGGCTATTTCTTGAAGCAACCGGCAAAGCAGGGGCAGGCAAAAGCGTATTTGGTGAAATTGCTACGATCTTAAACGGGCGGTTCAACACGAGCGTAATTGATATAAAAGGGCTTGAAGAGCCTAAAATCATTGCCGGCTTAATGGGAAAAACTTTCGCATATAGCCCCGACCAAGCCAAATACACTGGCACGGCAGACGGACTAAAACGCCTTACCGGTGGCGATACCTTAAAAGCCCAAATCTATTATAAAGGGTTTGAAGATTTTACGCCGACTGTTGTATTTATGATGAGTACAAACTACCCGATAGATTTTAGAGATCAGAATGGAGGAATAGCCAGAAGGCGGGTTATCATTCCGTTTGAAAAGGCTATTCCTAAAGATAAAAAAGACGTGAATTTTATTGCCAAAGTAAAAGGCGAAATTTACGGAATTACAAATAAATTGCTTTCGCTCTTTCCTGAACCGGAAACAGCTAGAAAAATTCTTGAAAGCTACCAAGCAGGCAGAGAGGGCGATAGTGTGAAACGGGAAGCCAACCACTTAATAGAATTTGCTAAGGCGTTTAAAATTATCGGCAGTTGCACACAAGGGCTACAATGGGGAAGCAATTATGCAAACAGTAAAACGACGGTGAACAATGCACTATATAAAGCCTATTTGCATTATTGCGACTGTATTGGATTAAAGCAAACACTAAACCTAAATTATTTTAAAACAGCCTTCCCCGAAGCATTAAGGGAAACAGGAGAACAAGGCGAAATAGTACAGCTAAAAACCAACGGGACACCAAAAATAAATGTTCAATGGAAAAATCGAGAAGCCACGCTAAATGAGTGGCAGGGATAAACAAAAACAGAGTACAGGGGCGGACTATTCCGCCCTTTTTTATTGCCTTTGAGTAGCTAAAAACAGTTTAGGGAAAGTTTAAAAATCATCTTTCCCCTATGTTTCCCTGAAACTTTCCCCAAGACTAAAGCCTTATCCGAAAAGGCTTTGACACACTTTTAGGGAATTAGGGAAAGTTTTTTCAACAAATTTTTATTTTTTAGAATTTTGCAAATTTTTAGAAAAATTGACCGCTTGTAAACGGCAATTTCTTTAAAGGAGTTTAAAAATACATTTTCTTAAAAATGCGTTAAATTATTTACATTAATACGATAGAAATAGGGTGATGCATTGAATGAATAAGAAAGAAAAGATTTCTTTTTTTAATGAAGGTATGGGGCTTGCTATTGAAGAAGGACTAGCAAAAGGCGGAGATATAAATGAAATCAGAAGCAATATATTGCGAGGAGTATATAAATATCTGGGCGGTCTTGTTGTATATATCCCTACTGAACATTCTACATATATTAATTCTAGAAATGCCTTAATCCTTGAGGAATTTAAAGGGTCAAATCATATTGAATTATCAAGAAAATATGGGCTTTCTTTACAAGCAATTTATAAAATTATTGATAAACACAAGAAGAAATTAAAATGAAAACCGCCATTTTTGCAATATTTAAAACCGGTAAGCATATATCCGCAAATGGTGTAAAAACCACTTGGGGAGAGAGTGAATTAAATCAAATTGCCGATAATTACAATAAAGCGATTTTTACTGCTCCACTTGTGTTAGGACACCCTGAACACAACGCACCGGCATACGGTGAAGTAAATAAAATGTTTGTACAAGATGACATTTTATTTGCAGAAAGCCAAGTGAACGAGCAATTAGAACGGCATATTTTAAGCGGAGAATATAACAATATTTCAGCCTCTTTCTATTTGCCAACCTCAAATAATAGCCCTATGCCGAACCGTTATTATTTACGCCACGTTGGATTTTTAGGGGCGTTAGCCCCAGCCGTTAAAGGCTTACCGAAACCTATTGAGGCAATCAAAGAGGCAGCCGCCAATTTTGGCGATTATATCAATTTTAACCAGCACGGCATGCAGTTTTTCAATGAAGAACGCACCGCCCAAGCTATCCACGAAAAAGCCATATATATGCAAAACCTCACAGGAATGAGTTATAGAGAGGCTATTCACCATATTTTTAACCATTAGGAGAACCACAATGACACAAGAAGAAATTGACCGCCTACAGGCTGAAAACCGCCAATTAAAGGAGCAGTTAAGAGAGCAATCTAAGGCGGATATTCACGACTACACAGGGAAGCTAATTTCACAAGGCATTCTAGCCCCTGTGGCAAGAGATAAAGCCGTTGAATTGCTTAATTATGCTGAAGCCTACGATTATGGGGAAACGTTAGATTTTAATGAGGGCGAGAGCTTAACCGGTAAAGTGAAAGCCTTCTTAGAAGCTCAACCGCAAATTCTTCACTTTGGCGAATATGCAACGCCTGAACGAGCTTTTGGCGGTGACCCAAATCACACAGAAACGGCAGACTATGCGGAAGATATTCCGTTTGAAGTGATTGAGCTGGATAAGCAAATCAAGGCGTATATGAACGCCAAAAACGTAGATTATCGCACTGCATTTAAAATGATTACTCAAGGAGCTAATTAATGACACAAGAAACCGCAAAACACCGTATTCAAGACCCGATTTTAAATCAGCTTGCACAAGGCTATCATAACGCTGAATTAGTGGCGGATATGTTAATGCCGGTAGTGGAAATTCCGAAAGAAGCGGGCAAAATTCCACAATTTGGGCGTTTGGCATTCCGCCAACAATCCACCGTTAGACAGTTGCACGGCGATAGCAACCGCTTAACGCCGGAAGATATTACAACTATCAACGTAGAGCTGGAAGAACACGATATTGAATACCCGATTGATTACCGTGAAGAACAAGAGGCAAGCTATCAACTGAAAGAATACGCCTTAAACGTCACGCAAGATGTAATCGCATTAGGACGTGAATTAGAAGTTGCAGGCATTGCACAGAATGCTGATAACTACGACACAGCAAACAAAGTCAGCCTAGCGGCTAAGGCGAAATTCTCCAACCTTGAAGCCGACCCAATCCCGGTGTTTGATACCGCTATTAATGCTATTTCAACCGGTACAGGTAGAAAGCCCAACGTTTGCATTATTGCCGGCGATGTATGGGAAATGCTAAAACAGAATAAAACGCTATTAGAACGTATCAAATACACACGCACGGCGATTTTAACGCCCGAAGTGTTCGCCGAACTTATCGGCGTGAAATACGTTAAAATTGGCGGTGCGATGAAGGAAGAAAGCGGAGAATTAAAGAAAATTTGGAGCGATTGCGTAATTCTTGCCTACGTTTCCCCGTTAGCGATTGAGAAAAAAGGCAAAATCTACGAACCATCATACGGCTATACCGTTCGCCGTAAAGGTGGATTGTTTGTGGATACCTACAAGGAGAAAGGCGGAAAAGTTGAAATTATCCGTTGCACGGATATCCACAAACCGCACTTAGTCGGCAAATCGGCAGGCTACCTAATCAAAGATTGCTTGACCCGCTAAATTCCGCTTAACTAGCCCCGAAAATGGGGCTATTTTGCATTTTTCGGATTGTGCCTTGCCGTTCCTACTGTTTTATAGCAAAAATGCGGGATTATGTTGTTTTATGTTGAATTTGGCGGACTTAATAAAGTTTGATTGTACTTTTTTCATAGATTTTTTAATATATGCGTTCATTTGCATTCATTTAAACCCGTTTGATTTTGTAAAAAAGTACCCAAAATAGTACCCAAATAAGATTTAACAAAATGGGAAATTCTTTATTTTCAATACAAAATCGCTTTAGTTTAGTTGTGTTTACCCCAAATTCCAGTCGCATCAACAGAAATGTTGATGCGATTTTTGTTTTCTAATCACCTATTTCCTGCCAACTTTAACATTTCTTCCGCATTCGCTAATACGGCTTCAGTAATTTTACTTCCACCCAATAATCGAGCTAAGGCGTGAATACGCTTATCTTCAGAGAGTAATGTCATCTGCGTTTCAGTTTGGTTATTTTCAACATATTTTTGAACATTGAAGTGCTGATTCCCATAACTTGCCACTTGAGGTAAATGAGTAACACATAACACTTGGCATTTTTTGCCTAATTCACGCAATAGTTTACCTACCGTTGTTGCGGCCGAGCCACTAATTCCAACATCCACTTCATCAAAAATAATAGTTGGTGTCGAGAGCTTATTCGCAGTCAATACCTGTACAGCCAAAGAAATACGGGAAAGTTCGCCCCCTGATGCGATTTTAGATAAGGGTTGAGCTTGCTGCCCTAAGTTGCTGCATAAGTTAAATTCCACAAAATCTGCTCCATTTGGCGATAGCTTCTCCACATTATGTTCCACTTTAATAAAGAACTCGCCATTTTCCATCGCTAGATGTTTAATTTGCTTTGTAACTTGTTGAGCCAGTTTATTTGCTGCTTCTGTTCGTTTTTGATAGATTTCTTCAGCTAATACTAAACATTGCTGATGAGCTTGTTTTTCATCTTGGATAAGCTGTTCTTCATTATCTTCAAAATCAAGTAACGCCTGTAACTCGTTTTTTAATTTTGAGTGGTATCGCCATAATTCATTTGGTTGAATATGATGCTTACGAGCAAGCGAGATTGCTTGAGCAATACGATTATCTAATTCGTGTAATAATTCCGGATCTTGCTCGATTTTACTCGCTAATTGTGCGACTTCGGAACTCGCCTCTTGCACCTGAATTAGGGCTTCATTAAGCATATCCAACACACCTTGATAGTGGCTATCTACTTCCACTAAATTTTCCGCATTGCGTATTGCTTTATAAATCAGATCATTTGCATTAATACCATCATTACTGAGCAAATTCATTATTTCATCAGAAAGCTCGGTCAGTTCTTCGGAAGAAGACAGCACATTATATTTTTCTTCCATCTCTTCAAATTCATTTTTTCTAATCACAAACTCATCTAATTCTTCGACTTGATATTGCAATAGTTGCTTACGAGCTTCATTTTCTTGGCATTGCTGTTGGAAATTTCTTACCTGCTTGTTCAAGTCCTTCCAAGTGCTATATTGTTTTGCCATTTTAGCCAATAGAGGCTGTATGGAAGCGTAGTTATCAACAATTTCAAGCTGATACTCTTGCTTTAATAGTAGTTGAGGAGCGTGCTGACCATTTAAGTGAATAAGGTATTGCCCTAGTTCTCGCAGCTGCGAAACAGGCAATGCTCGATTATTTACAAAGGCTTTTGAACGCCCATCAACATTAATCATACGGCGTAAAATACATTCTTGTGGGTTATCTTCATCAAGCAATTCGTGTTCTTCTAGCCACAAATAAGCCGGGCTGTTTTTTTGCATCAAAAAAGTAGCGGTAATATCGGCTTTATCTGCACCGTTGCGTATCATTCCACTTTCTGAACGGTAGCCTAAGCATAATCCTAATGCGTCAATAGCAATGGATTTACCCGCTCCTGTTTCGCCAGTAATTACAGACATTCCTTCATTTAGTTCAAGAACAAGATGGCGAACAATCGCAAAATTATTGATAGTAAGTTGAGTTAGCATACTAAACCCTGCACAAATTAACTGTATGGGCATATAGTACAACTGTTTTTTTGAACAGTAAAGAGAAAAGAATAAAAAAACTGGAAATTTACACAGTTACAAACGGTGGTTATTACTCATAAAATTGTTCCCAATTTTGTTCGCTCCTACGGAGCCGTTGGCAAATCCAATGTTCAAAACACAATGCGTTTTGTGTCTAAAAATTTGCAAAAGAAAAAGACGAACATTTCTGTTCGTCTTTTCTATCATTCACTAAATTAAATAAAAATTTCTTGCTGAACTTGATAACCTTGTGGGATCTGTTGCTTATCTTCAAAGGTTACAAATTCCCACGCATTTTCATTTGCAAGCACTGCACGCAGTAATTTATTATTCAAGCCGTGCCCTGATTTATACGCAGTAAGCTCACCAAGAATATTGTAGCCACACATATATAAATCGCCGATTGAATCTAACATTTTATGGCGAACTAACTCATCTTTAAAGCGTAAGCCATTTTCATTCAGAATTCGGTAGTCATCTAACACAATTGCATTGTCTAAGCTACCGCCTAATGCTAGACCAATAGATTGAAGATATTCAACATCTTTCATAAATGTAAATGTTCTTGCACGACTTAATTGCTGAATAAAGTTTTGAGCCGAGAAATCCATTGAATAGCTACATACATTTTTCGAGATCAATGGGTGCTTAAAGTCAATCGTGAAATTAAGTTTAAACCCTTTATCATAAGGTTTTAATTCTGCCCATTTGTCGCCTTCTTCAACACGAACCGTTTCTTTAATGCGAATAAATTTCTTCGGTGCATCTTGCTCTTCAATACCTGCATCTAATAATAAATAGATGAATGGGCTTGAACTACCGTCCATAATTGGAATTTCAGGTGCATCTACTTCAACAATCACATTGTCTAAGCCCAATGCTGACATCGCTGCATTCAAATGCTCTACGGTTGAAATACGCACGCCATCATCATTTACCATACAAGTACATAGTTGTGTATCACGAATAGAGTCTGCACTTGCAGGGAAATAAACTGCAGGCTCTAAATCGGTACGGGCATAAATAACGCCAGTATTAGCTGGTGCTGGACGTAACGTTAAAGTTACTTTTTTACCACTGTGCAAGCCAATACCTGTTACTTTTGCTGCTTGTTTTAATGTTCTTTGTTTAATCATAGTGTGTCCTTACTTTCCAAATTTTGGAAGTTATTGACTATTTCTCATAAAACCCGGAATTGATCTAGGGTTAAAAATTTGTGCTGTATCAACCGATTGTGCAGCCGGTTGTTGTACCCGTGGCTGACCATCTAATTGGTTAGGTTGACCATAACCTGGTGGCTGAGTAAAGTCCGGAGGTTGTTGGTTAAACGGGTCTTGCAATACCTGTGGTGGTGTTCTATTCACTAGAGGCTGTTGATATAACGGTGGAACTTTAGGCAATGTTTCTTCTGGCTGCCCAATACCTGTAGCAACAAGAGTAACACTTACTTTTCCGTCCATTTCCGGATAGTAGTTACAACCAAATACAATAGCTGCATCTTCAGTTGCAAATCCATAAATTAAATCCATCATAGCATAAACTTCTTCTAATAAGAAATCTGTCCCTGCACTGATATTAATCAACATACCATTTGCACCTGAAATATCGACATTTTCAAGTAATGGGCTTGAAATGGCATCATTCATTGCTTTTTCTGCACGACCTTCGCCTACTTCACCTTCAGCAAAACCAGTACCGATCATTGCGTGTCCTTTACCAGACATAACAGTACGCACATCAGCAAAGTCTACGTTAATATCAGCACCAGTAGAACCACCGGAACTGGTGATCATATTAGTGATACCAAGTACGCAATTACTTAATACATCATTTGCTGCAGCAAAAGCATCTACTGCGGTTGTTTGTTTGCCTAAACCACGTAATTTATCATTTGGAATGATAATTAGAGAATCAACGTATTGAGAAAGTTCTTTAATACCTTGTTCCGCAAAACGCATACGGCGAGGGCCTTCAAATCGGAAAGGTTTCGTTACAACCCCAACGGTTAAAGATCCTTGTTCTTTTGCAATTTGAGCAACAACTGGAGCAGCACCTGTACCTGTCCCCCCTCCCATACCAACAGCAATAAAGGTCATATTCGCACCTTTTAATGCATTAGCGATAGCTTCGCGATCTTCTTCAGCCGCTTGTTTACCGACAGTAGGATCAGCACCTGCACCTAAGCCTTTGGTTGTTGCTGCACCAATTTGAATAGTTTGGCGTGTTGTTCTTTTTCTTAATACTTGAGCATCAGTATTTACATCAAAGAATTCAACACCTTTAATATCATCAGCAGAACGTGACATTCTGTCCACAGCGTTACCACCTCCGCCGCCAACACCCACTACCTTGATGATAGCATCTTGCGTTTGTTCAATAATAGGTTCAAACATTTTTATCTCCCTGCGTGTTATATAACACTATTAAAATTTTGATTTGAAGAAATCGATAATTTTCTTGGTACCACGCCCAATTGGTGCAAAAATATCTTCATTAGAATCTTTATTTGTACTTTGTTCAGTATAATTATAATGGCTATACTGTAAAAGCCCTAATGCTGTTGCATACTGAGGTTTATTCACATAATCGGTTAGACCTGTAATATTGAGAGGATAGCCAACACGCACTTGCGAACCAAAAATAGATTTAGCACATTCTACAATATCTTCAATTTGTGAGCCACCACCTGTAATAACAACACCAGCAATAAGTTCTTGCTTTATCCCTTTTTGGAATAATTCATTGCGTAGCTGCATAAGTTCATCTTCAACTACTTTCAATAAATCGTTGTAACATTGTGATGTTACCGTTGCAACTTGAGCTCGAGTAAAAGTTCTTGCCATACGTCCACCCAACCCTGCTACCTCAATTTTCTTGTCTGCATTATGAGTTGGAGGAGAAATCGCACTACCATAAGTTACTTTAAGGCTTTCCGCTTCTGGCCGAGATGTAGTAAATACACGAGCTAAATAATCTGTAATGTTATTTCCTGCAAATGGAATAACTTTACTGTATCTTAACGCTCCATCGGTATAAACCAATACGTCCATCGTACCGCCACCGATATCAATTAAGCAAACACCTAACTCTTTTTCATCTTCTGTTAAAACAGAATAACTTGATGCAAGCCCTGAGAAAACAACTTGATCGACTTTTAATTTTGCGTGTTCTACTGCATTTTTTAAATTTTTAAGCCACGCTTGATGGCAAGCAATTAAATGGGCTTGAACTTGTAAACGCATACCTGATAACCCAATTGGGTTTTTAGTCGCAGGTAATCTATCTACGTGATATTCCTGTGGAATCATATGTAATGTTTCCAGACCATCTTGTAATTTAATGGCTTTTGCCATATCAACAGCACTTTCAATATTATCTTGAGTAACAATTCCACCCGATAATGTTGATGAACCGGCTTCATTTAAGCCAACAATATGTTGCCCTGAAATCGCAAGAGTTACGCCCATAATCTGACAGTCCGCAACAGATTCAGCTTGTTCAATCGCTCGTTGAATAGAATTAACGGCGGCATCAAGATCGATTACACCACCACGATCAACTCCTTTAGAAGGGCAAACACCTGCTCCCATTACATTAATCACACCATCAGGTAATACTTCGCCAACAACGGCAACCACCTTTGATGTGCCAATATCGAGACCCACGATAATTTTTGATTCTGCTGCTTTTGTCATATTATTTTATATTCACTAAACGTTTAATTTTTTATAGGGCTAAATCCAACTGCCGCTCCGTGCGGATAACGCAGATCAACATAAGCCAATCGATTACCCTCAGGAATATTAATTTCAGGGAAAATTGTTACAAAACGATCAATTTTAGACGTCCACTCTCCCCTACCTAACCGCAACTCGACTTGATTAGATAATTTAATCGTCCAAGAGCCTCTATTATCGACAGACACAGAGGTCAGGTCTAATTTACGGGCATTTAAATCAGCTCGAATTTTATTCCAAGCCTCTAATACATTCTTACCCTGTGAATCTGGCCCATACAATAAAGGCAAACCATTTTTATCTAATCTATCTTTCGGTAAACTAAATACAACACCCTGATCCGACACGAAATTAACATCGTTCCATACTGCAACAGGTTTATGCTCTAACAAGGTAATACTTAAACGATCAGGATAAAGCTTACGAACGACCACATCTTTGACCCAAGGGATAGATAAAAGTTTATTTTTGACCTCTTGAATATCTTGCCCGAAATACCCTTTTAGAGCAGGTTCTCCAGATAAAGTTTCACGAATATCCGCATTTGTTGTAAATTGTGTTTTATGGGGCAGAGCATAGGCTCGAATCGGGGTTTTATCCCAACTTTCAAGTATATTTTGCCAATTACTATACACACCAAATAGAAATAGTGTACATAATAACACAATTAATGGTTTAATGAATACTAACCATTTACGAGAAGAAACCGACGTTTTTGGGTTAATAACATTAAACCGCACATTTGTGCTGTTTTTTTTGCGGAAAATCCCCATTAAGCACTTAACTCCAATACACGCTCAACTAATGCTTCAAATGAAATCCCCACCGTTGCGGCTGATTTAGGGAAGATACTATGGCTTGTCATACCCGGATTAGTATTAACCTCCACCAAACGGAATTTACCGTTACCATCTTCCATCACATCAATACGGCTCCAACCACGACAACCAACGACATCGTAAGCAGCTTTCACTAATTGTGTCACTTCAGCTTGACGTTCATTATTCAAAGCTGGCACAACATATTGAGTATTATCAGACACATATTTTGCGTGATAATCATAAAACTCTCCGTCTGGGATCACTTGTACCGCAGGCAGAACTTGACCATCTAGCACGGGCACAGAATATTCATTACCGGCTAAAAATTCTTCTACTAACACAATAGAGTCAAATTTTAATGCTTCTTGAATAGCTGGTTCTAACTCTTCTCTGGTTTTTACCTTGAAAACCCCCACACTTGAACCTTCGCAAGATGGTTTTACAAATACAGGTAAACCTAATTTTGCAATAATTTCATCAAAATCGACCGCTTGCCCACGTTGAACTACGACCATATCAGCGGTTGGCAAACCGACCGCATTCCATAATAATTTGGTACGGAATTTATCTAGTGTTACTGCTGATGCCATCACGCCGCAGCCTGTATAAGGAATTCCCATTTGCTCTAATGCACCTTGTAGCACGCCGTTTTCGCCAATGCCACCGTGTAAAATATTAAATACACGTTGAATACCTTTTTCTTTTAGCTTTTCAATCGGAAACTCTTTGGTATCAATACCTTCAACATCATAGCCTAGACTTCTTAATGCTTCTGTTACTGCTGCACCTGAGTTAAGCGAAACTTCACGTTCTTGAGAAACGCCACCAAATAACACTGCAATTTTTTCGTTTTTAATTGACATAGTAATCTATCCTGTAGGGACAGGTCCTGTGCCTGTCCGAAAAATATCTTTGCGACAGACGGGCACAGGACCCGCCCCTTGTATATCTCAAATGAGTTAAACTAAGCAACACAACCCGTTATCGGCATCTCGTCTCGTCCCTTGAAAGCACTTCGTTGTGTAGCTTAGAGAGCCGATAACTT